>JAQIDD010000153.1 GCA_027858215.1 Candidatus Delongbacteria bacterium
CTGACTGCGTTAAAGTTTTTCTAAATAGCTATGGCTATTCAGAAAAATTTATGCCTTGCATATTATTCATTATATTTGTTTCTTGAAAGAAAAGAATTAATAGAAGGCCCCTTAAATCAACGATGAAAAGATGTATAATAATATCCTTTGCTGTCAGTGTCATGATGTTTTTAACACATCGTGGATGCGCTCAGGATATTCATTTCAGCCAGTACATGTTTTCACCTATGAATTTAAACCCTGCAGAAACAGGTAATTTCAATGGCGATTACCGTTTTGTTGTCAATCACAAAAGGCAATGGATGAGTTTTGCCGATGCCTACAACACCTTTTCAGGCTCCGTTGACCGTCAATTCCTGAAAGGGAATAAATTACGACCCGGTATTGGTATTCTACTCAATAATGACATTGCCGGTGACGGGGATTTTGGCACCCTGCAGGTGGGTATTCCTGTGTCATTGCTGTATGCGATGGAAAACACAAGTTTGTATATTGGCGGAATGGCTTCCTGGGTGCAACACAGTTTTAATTACAGCGCTTTTTATTTTGGAAGTCAATACACGGGCCATCAATTTGACCCCAGCCTGCCTACGGGAGAAACCATTGATGCAGACCGGTTTTCCTATTATGATTTTTCAGCCGGTGCCGGTGGTAATTACCAATACAGCGACAGCCTTAGATTCAACGCCGGGGTATCAGTACAACATATAACGCAACCCGTAAAATCTTTTTATCAAAATGAGGAAATGCAATTGAATATGCGCTGGCAGGCGTATGTGCAAGCTGATTTCATTATTGACAAGCACATTTCCTTGCAGCCTTCGGTGTTGTTTATGACCCAGGGAAAATACAAAGAGTACAATTTTGGCAGCAACATACAATTTGACATCAATCCCCTTGGCTTGCGGTCTATTTTTGCCGGATTGCATGTACGTGCCAGAGATGCCGGCATACTTATTTTCGGACTGGACTACAACAAAATCCGTTTTAACATTTCATACGACATTAACCTGTCTGGCCTGACAACCATCAGTAAAGGACGTGGCGGCGTTGAATTGTCTGTGATATACATATTTCAAAAACTGAACCTGCTTACAAATCCCCTCGTAAAAAAATGCCCCGAATTTATCTAAACATAGCCTGCATCATAATCTTTATGTTTTCCATGCTTCCGGCCAATTACGGGCAGGATTTAAACAGCCTGGTCAAATCAGGAGACCTGGCTGCCGAAAACGGCAATTATTTCGGAGCAGCGTATTTTTACAAGCAGGCTTTGCGTGAGGCCGGAAATGTGCCGGAATTGCATTACAAAATGGCTGAAGTATGCCGCAAGGATAAGGATTATGCGCAAGCGGCCAAGCATTACGAAAAACTTGTTCCTCATTTTAATGATAAGTACCCATTGGCTGAATATTATCTGGGTAATATGCAGAAATCCTGTGAACTGTTTCTTGAAGCACAATACCATTTCAGAAATTATTGGGAAAGGAATAAAGACAAAGACCTGCTGACAGTAAAAAAAGCAAAACGGGAAATCATTGCCTGTGAAATGGCACAACGCATGCTTTTCAGGCCGGTAAATGTCAATACAGAACACATGGATACAAGCATAAACAGCATTTATGCCGAGTTGTGTGCTGATGGTTATCATGACGGGATGATGTATTATACTGCTGTGTTACCTGAAGATTCGACCTTGCAGAATTTCAATGCCAACATATACATGGCAAATCAACAGAAACAAACGGTTTTACTGGACAGCCTGATAAACAAACACGGAAAGCAGGCTGCCAACCCATTCTGGGACAGCATTTCCAACGTATTGTATTTTACGCTTTCGGGGAATGATTATCCGGCTCAGATTTACAGATCACAAAAAACACAAAACGGGTGGAAAAAAGCAATCAGACTGCCATCTGTCATCAACAAAGAGAATTATCCAAGCTCACAACCTGTAACCGTACATTTTGACAGCGTATCGTATATTTTGTATGCATCAAACAAACCCGGTGGCATGGGGGGATACGATTTGTATTACAATGTAATTGAAAATGACACCACCTACAGCCGTCCTTACAACATCGGCAGGCGCATACCTGACAATTCAGATTTTGCTTTTTTAGTGGATACAACATCCATTTTTAATTCCCCTGCCAATGAGCTAACACCCTTTTATGATAAGACAGACAGTACTCTTTAATTTTCCAGCGAGTGGTATTACGGCATGGGAGAATACGATATTTATAAAATGAAATATCATTTTACCATGCCTGACACAACGACCATAGAAAACTTGGGATATCCCATCAACACACCACAAAATGATTTGTATTTCAGAATGGACAAATCACACCGGGCGGTTTATATAACATCTAACAGGGAAGGCTCCCTTGCTTATAAGCATCAAAGTTGCTGCAACGACATTTATACATACATGCTCCCCGAAAAGGAACCGGAGAAAACACAGGAAGAAATCCGGCAGGAAGAAATCATTACCATGAGACGCATGGCCGAAGAAATCATACCACTTACGTTATATTTTCACAATGACAGGCCTGACCCGGGAAGCCGGGACACAACAACTCAGGTATCGTATGATTCTTGTTTTTACCGATACATGGACAGACAACATGAATACCGTGAAAAATTTGCTGCCGGACTGGAAGGACAAGCTGAAATGCAAGCCCTTGACAGCATTGATAATTTCTTTGAAAACCGTGTCAACAAACAGTTTCAGGAATTGCGAAAATTTTTCATGTTGCTCGAAGAACTCCTTGCTGAAGAACAACAGATTATTCTGACCATTAAAGGGTACACAAGCCCGTTACATACACCTGAATACAACCTAAATCTTGCCAAAAGGCGCATCAGCAGTTTCATCAACTACATTCATTCATACAAAAACGGAAGGCTTTCACCGTTCATTGAAAACGGTCAGTTAAACATTGTAACGCTCCCTTACGGAGAAACCAAAGTAAGAAAAGGCATCAGCGATGACCCGGGCGACAGGCGTAATTCGGTGTATAATCCCTTAGCTGCACAGGAAAGAAAAATAAAAATCCTGGCAGTAAAAATCGCACAACATAAAAACAGTGAATAACAAGAGGAATAAACTATAAATATTTTGATTATGAAAGAAAAAACATTGTGTATAATTAAGCCGCTTGCTGTACAAAACGGCCATATTGCATACATCATCAAAGACATTGATAATGCCAGTTTCAGAATATGTACATTGAAAATGTTACACATGACCACCGATGATGCCCGGAATTTTTATAAAGTACATGAAGGGAAAGGATTTTATGATTCGCTTGTTGAGTTTATGGCTTCTGGTCCTGTTGTGGTAATGGCACTTGAAAAAGCAAATGCGGTGGCTGATTTCAGAAAACTCATTGGAAATACCGACCCTCAAAAAGCCGGTGAAGGAACCATCCGTGCAAAATACGCAAAAGACATCAGTCATAATGC
>JAQIDD010000315.1 GCA_027858215.1 Candidatus Delongbacteria bacterium
AACATCCAGTCTTCAAGTTCAATGTTTTTTTCATAATCAGTAAAGAGGGATTCGTTGAACATCCATTCTTCTACCGCCATTGAAGTTTCTGCAAAAGCGTTCACATCAAACATCCAGTCATCAACACCCACATATTCCGTTTCAAAAGCTGCAATGTCCAGCATCCATGAGGATACTTCAATGTTTTCTTCCTCTAATGCTTTAAATGCATTCACAACAGAAGCATTGGCTGACGGGTAAGTGTTTCTTTCTACTGGGGTTTCTGCATTCAAATTCATTGTTATGGCAAGGGCGATGACAGTAAAAATAATTGATGTTTTCATGGCTAAATCGTTTAATTGCTTTTGTATTTCTGCTTAGGGTTAAACAATGGATATGCCATACGCTGTAAATTATTGTAAAACAATAACTTGAAATGGTGTTTGTGAGTCAGGTTGTTTTTCTTTTTGTTCGGAAGCGACACAAAATGGTGTTCGAAAATGAACATCTGGGTGGTTGCGGATTGGAGTAATATCAAAGGATTGGAATTGCAGACAAAACCTTAACGTGCCATCCTTTAAATGTCTTGTTTGGTTGCTATTGTATTAGCCTGCTTTATTCATAAATAATCTATTACGATGTTCATCTATCTGCAAAATACAACCGTCCTCAGTAAAATGGATTTGAAAATAGTGCATTATTTCCTACATCCACTTTATTTGCGGTTGATTGTATTTCTTGATATTTGACCATCTCATAACGACAATTCATGAATAACGTAGGTTAGGGTTGAGTCATAGCGGTCAGTAGCCAAATATTAAAAACTTTTACACATTAGTGGTTGTAAGCCTGCCTCCTGCCTGCTTATAGCACTACTATATTTTTTTGCTATCTTTGTTTAAAATCACGAGACTATGTCGAAAAATTTCAAAATAGAATTTTATGGTCATCGTAAGCTGGGTGCTTTTCGCAAGCGGCTGTATATTGTAGGCGGAGTCATTCAGTTAACGGTGGGGTTGTTCGGGCTTTTTAATGCGTATCCTGCCTCCGGATTTTTTCTCCTCTCCTTTGCTTTACTGATTGGAGGAACCGGAAATGTTGTTTTTGCCCTTATTGACCGTCGTATATTAAAAGAAAGGAATTTTCTAAAGATTACGCCTGAAGTGTTGATATTCAAGAATTCTCGCAGGAAACCTCAATCTATAAATCTGGATCAACTCTCCGATGTAATTGTAGAAGAACAAAAAGCAGAATTTATTCAAAAAGATCAAACGGTTTCGGTTTACGATTTTTCAGGATTTCCCATTACCGTGGGAAGCGAAATAATTACTGTTTTAAAGGGACTTCGTGGTTTCGGGTTATTGGCAGATGCTGATGCAAGCGCTTCATGAATTGTACGGAAAGATCAGGCATTAGGACAATATTAAAACAGGCTTAGTAGCTAAACCTAATTTTGAATTGATTGTTTCTTTTCCAAACATCATAATTAAAAGAAAACAATCATTTTATGGCATTTACTTTAGATAAAGGACAAAAAGCACCGAATTTCGACCTTCCAGCTACCGACGGGAAGAAATACTCTCTGAATGATTTTTCTGAGTCTCCATGGTTGGTGATTTTTTTCACCTGTAATCATTGCCCTTATGTTCTGGGCTCGGATGAGGTAACCCGTCAGACTGCTGAAAAATTTTCTTCTGAGGGCGTTCGTTTTATAGGAATCAATTCCAATAGTGAAAACACCTATGCCGAAGATGACTTTGACCAGATGGTGAAGCGAATGAATGAGCAGAATTTCCCGTGGGTCTATTTGCGGGATCAGAGCCAGTCAGTTGCACTGGCTTATGGGGCACTGCGTACTCCACAATTCTATGTTTTTGATAAGGATCGCAACTTAGTTTATACCGGTCGGGGAGTAGATTCTCCGCGCGATGCCCGAAGAATTACCGAGAATACCCGTGACCTGGTATTGCAGGCCCTCGTATCAGGAAAAGAATCGCCTGTAGATGCAACCAACCCCATAGGGTGTAACGTGAAGTGGGATGGCAAGGATGCTCACTGGATGCCTGCTGATGCCTGCGACCTTGTTTAGTATGCTGTGACATGGGAGTTTTTATAGCAATAAGTGTAATTCTTGCCTGGCTTGGGCATTTGTATTACAGTCTCGTATTTGTGGAAGTCTCTTTATTCAATCCATGGATCTATTTTCATATACTTTTGCAAACTCATTTGTTTACCGGACTTTTTATAACCGGACATGATGGAATGCATGGCACCATCAAACCTCATGATTACAATACCAACAATATTCTCGGAACAATTGCCAGCTTTTTGTATGCCGGCCTCTCTTTTGGTCGTCTGAAGGAAAATCATCAAAAACATCACACCCACCCGGGAACCGAGAGTGATCCTGATTACTGTGTGAAGTCTCAAAATTTTTTCGTATGGTATTTTACCTTTATGTGGAGGTATGTAACGGTCTGGCAGATATTGATTATGGCCGTGCTTTTTAATGTTCTGCTGATATGGTTTTCCGAAGCCCGATTGATATTACTGTGGATTGTGCCGGCTTTCTTATCTACTTTTCAGATGTTTTATTTCGGAGTGTATGCCCCTCACAGGCAGCCTCATGTTACCGATATGATGCCCTACAGGTCGAGGACGCTGACGAGAAACCATGTTCTGGCATTTCTGACTTGCTGGTTTTTCGGATATCATTTTGAGCATCATGAATCGCCTGAAACCCCGTGGTGGAAGCTTTATCAGAAAAAAACTGCCGCGGAATATTAATGTGTTTGATAAAGATTGCCAGACTCCCGTGGGCAACGAGATAAAATTAGCCAGATCGTTCATAGTCGATGATGCTTTTTTAATATCCTTAACACCGTCAACTTTTTTTTTGCTTGCAAATTAGGTACTTTTGGCCCTCATTGTAAACTCAATGGGGAATTAATTGTTTCTCCTTATTGCAAGTACCGCAAATTCAATAAAACTAAACTAATCATGGATAAAAAAACGATACTTATTATTCTCGATGGATGGGGATATGGAAAAAAAGATAAATCAGATGTGATTTACTCAACCGGAACTCCTTATTTCGAGAGCCTATTAAAAAAATATCCTAATGCACAACTTCAGGCTTCAGGAGAAAATGTCGGTTTGCCCGAAGGACAGATGGGAAAC
>JAQIDD010000231.1 GCA_027858215.1 Candidatus Delongbacteria bacterium
AATCTGACTGCGTTAAAGTTTTTCTAAATAGCTATGGCTATTCAGAAAAATTTATGCCTTGCATATTATTCATTATATTTGTTTCTTGAAAGAAAAGAATTAATAGAAGGCCCCTTAAGCTTTGATACCGATGATATTCAATCTGATTTCAGTAGCAAATACTATACTCTAAAAGAAAAACCCTTTCTTCCAGGGCATCCACATACCCTTTTGTAGCGGCATCCTGATCATCCGTGGGATAATCCACATCCTTCAATTGAGTATTTACTGAATTTCCTAAGGCTGCTGCATTGAACACACACTTCAATAATATCTATAAATGTAAATTCTAAATACAAATATAAATCTTCATTGAGATTTTTTCAAATTCTGTACTGAAATTTTCAACTTTCCCTGCGATTATACAATGCATTTTGCCAGGGATAAATACCCTTTTCCATTTTCAATTGCTTACAAACGAATGTTAAACGCAAGCAAATGGTTTTTAACCGAATGATGGTTGTTGGAGCTTGTATGTTTGCATCGTGCTGTTGAAAAAACGCCTTATGGCAAAACAGCAAAATGTAACTTAATTAATTAATTGTTAAACTTAAATTTTTGAATTATGAACAACGTAGTAAATCGTGTAATGTTAATTGGAAACATCGGTGGAACACCCGAACTGAAAGAACTTGGCAACGACAACCATGTGCTCAACCTGAGCGTGGCCACAAACGTGTATTATAAAGACAACAGTGGTAACCGCCAGCAAAAAACCACCTGGCACCGCGTGGTAGCATGGAATGGTGCAGCAAAATTTTTGGCAGACAAATGTCAGACAGGATCAAGATTGCTTGTTGAAGGGAAACTTGAAAACAAGCAGTGGGAAAAAAATGGCGAAAAACGCTATTCCACAGAAATCCGTCTGACTGAATTTATGTTGCTTGATAGTAAAGATTAAATTCAAGAATAAAAATCGAACAAAAAAAAGACCGCTGTTTTGGCGGTCTTTTTTTTTATTTTTTTCTCTCTCTAAACAGGAAAAGATTAAGGGGCTGAATGGTTACGTTTAAGTGTATATCCCATGGCCATGTGCATGGAAAACTGTACTACCGGGCCTGTAAAGTCAGGGTTAATAACCTTATCAAAACCGGCATCGTTAAGCCCGTTATAAAAAAGATTGATGTTCCCGCTGGCCGATATCAGGCGGTTATCCTCACGCAACCTTTGACGCGTATGGTCAAGATACGACGTATAAGATTTGTATTGATCGATGGGATAAATGCACCTGGTGTATTCTTCGAGAGTGTTGAACATGGGATTTATATCCATGCCCAATTCGTTCATTTGTTCCCGCCGTGCATTGATAATTTCGGTACACACAGGCCTTATGCTGTCATAAATCTGGTTTCTGTTAAACACAACAGGTTCTACATTGACAATATCGTAAATTTCCTGTTCTGCTGCCATGGTAATGATTTTTTCAAGATTTTCAATATCATCAAAACGCAAATGCAAATTTTTCTTTACTTCAAAACCGGCAGGCACTTCAACGTAATTTTTTGAAAAGAGTTTTTTCTCTACTTCAATGCCAAAAATAGGTGCCTGTGAAATGAAATCAATGTAAATGGCGTCCTGCGGTATGCCAAGCGATGTCAGCCCTTGTGTTACATTGTCTATGCGCTGGGTGATCTTATCGTGGACTTCCTGCATGTTTTCACCTACCTGCGTAAGGCCAAGGATCATTTTATAAGCATCGGGTTGAACATTTATCAACACGGAAGACCTGATTGTCATGACAGAATCGGCACCCTGCCCATAATAATATTGCGTATCGTAAACTGCCTGTTGCTGATACGCTGATTGATTGCCATATCCCGCTATCCCGCCATAAGCAGCTTCTTCCTTATAGGTAGCCTTACGTTTTTGATTGTAATACACATTGCCTGCAGCCTGGGCACACAAAATTCCCGGTAAAAACATCAGGATACTCAAATAAATCAGATGTTTTTTCATAAGCATTGTTTATTGATTTCATATCTTGTAAAATATTCATTGTTAAGGTTGATCAAAATTTAAAAAACAAACCAGCTCCAGGTTCAATTAGGTACTTCGTGAAATTTTCTTTTGCTGCATACCCAAGCATCAGGTTTAATGATAACCTGTTCCACAACAAAAAATCAAAACCAAAACCAATTGATGCCTCGTAATAATGCTTTTTCTCCACAGGCCACCATGGCACAACACTGGGACATATTTCTCCGGGTGAGCAATTCCATGAGGATTCAGTGAGATAACGATGCTGATTGGCCTGGTACACAAACAGGTCGACGTATTTGGCATCAGATAACTTGTACATAAAAGTCAGGCCAGTGGTAATCTCAAAATCATATTTCATATCCCGTACTATAGGCATAAAAGCCAGTTGTACGGAAAAATCATTAACACGGTGTCTGTACGCAAGTCCTTTTCCGGTCGTATTCCCCCACACACCACCAACTCCATGTATAAAATAATTCTCTTTGTTATCACTGACAGTATCCTGCAGATCCCGGGCATATACATTCATGCTGTATAAACCAAATAAAGCCAATAATAAGACACTACAATTTTTCATTCCACTGACTAAAAACGATAAAACAGGCCTCCTTCAAAAGTGGGATGCACTATCTCAAAATTTTCCATGGCTCCGTATCCCAACATCAGGTTGGCAGATAACCGGTCCCAAAACAGTACCTCAAAACCAAAGCCAATCCCAATATTGACAAAACTTTCTGTGTTTTCAACATACTCAGAGTTATAAGTTCCTGTATCA
>JAQIDD010000261.1 GCA_027858215.1 Candidatus Delongbacteria bacterium
GAATTAATAGAAGTTCCCTTCAACAGTGTGTGGTTAATAAATTCATCGTATCATTAAAAAATTTGGGTATAATTATTGCTTATCTTTGCTAAAGATGAAGCGTTGATAAAAATATGAAACACATTAAAACATATTGGTTTATTTTTGTTTTGCTGGCTTTCATTGCTTGCAATAGCAATGAAGATGAATACACCATTATTTTTGAAAACACCGAGAACCGGGAAAACAGCATTGTATATGAATCAGGCAGGCTTGTTCCGGTAGATGATATTTCTGTTGATGCAGCACGTACTTTAATGTTAAGCTTACTGGATACAAAGGCAGGTGAAGCACAAAGCTGGCTTATGATGGAGGCCGAAACATACTGTGAATCTTATGATATTAAATTGTTGAAAACGGAATACAGAAATTACCCTTACCAGCTAAAAAAACAATGTATCAAGTATAAAGATAAAAAAGGAAATGTGCACAGGCTGGATGTAGCACAGATAACCAAGTCTTATAGCAATGGTTTTCTGCTGATGAAACCTGACTCCCCCCCTGCCTTTATGCCATGTGATACAAGTTCAATGCATTTTGATGCCCCGGCAGCCGAAGCCTATTTTCAGTTTACCTACGATGACGATAAACAAAACAACATCAATTACTCTGCTGAAGACTATATACGTATGTTCCACGATATGAAATCAACCATCAATGAAACGTATAATTTTAATGATATTACCATTCAGATGGGAAGCCGTAATTTTGATTTACAACTGGAAACAGGGTTGAGTAACCGGGCTATTGTTGAATTCTTTTACACTTTTAAATATTTGGTTGAGAACGACCAGCCTGAAATGATCGCTCATAATATGATTTCTTATCCTTTAAAAGTTATATCAGGAAACAAGTCTTTTTTGATCAATACCCCGAATGAGTTTATTAGTGAATATAAAGGTATTATAAAGACTGATCTCAAAAACACGATAGAAAATTCAACAGTTTTTCACCTAAAGTCTGATAAAGCCGGATTCATGCTTAATGATGGAAATGTGTATTTTAAAAACAAAAAGGAGGAGATCATGATTACGCATATAAAAAATAATTCATAAAGTATCTGTAGATTCTGAGATTTTTGTATATTTGTTCTAAACTATAAAAGTTTATGAAAAGGTATGAAAAGGATATATATATATTCGTCGTTCTGTTAAGCTTAAGTCTAATGCCTTGTTATCCGGTTAAGGCTCAAAACGAATTAACGTTGTTAAACGGCAAAGAGTTTCACATTGAAAAATACAAGATTGATACCTCTGAGTCAATGTTTTATTATAAGCTAAAGTTACCTTCAGGAAAATTAAAAACCCGCTCCTTGAAGCTTGATAAGGCATTTTCAGTTACAGACAGTACCAATAAGGAGCATGTGCTTTATGTGCTTGTGGATTCGAGTAATAATCTTAGCGTAAACCAAATGCGGCATTATGTGGAAGGCTACAGAATTGCCAGAAAGGAATATGACCCATGGTGGGCAATGGCAGGTGGTTTTGCTGTGGGAGCCGGCGGTATGATGGTATCAAAAAATCCTTTCCTCAGTCTGTTTATTCCGATTGCTTATGTGGGAGGCACGGCTTTGTTAAAACCTAATAAAAACCGGATTATATGGAAATATCCTGAATTTGAAGGAGAAGAAGACTTTTTCTATGCTTACCAGCGATCTGCCAGATACAAAAATATGAAATATGCCATTATTGGCTCCCTTGAAGGTATAGTTGTCGGTGTAATTATTGGTGTATTGACAGGATATTACAACTAATCATTGTTAAAAACAGAAAACCGGATCAGATAATCCGGTTTTCATAAGCCTCCATGGGTGGGGTGCAAATGCTATTAATCTTTTTCTATGCGTATCCTGGCATCCACGGCCACGATTTCTTTGGGATTTCCGAGCAGGGGATTCAAGTCCATTTCAAAAATCTCAGGGGCTGTGTAAACCAGGGCCGCTACACGGGTGATTTGTTCTGCCATCATATCTTCATTGATGCCTTCCTGTCCGCGGGTCCCTTTTAATAACGGATAAGAATTAAGCCTCCTGATCATGTTTTGTGCCTCTTGTTTCGAAACCGGGGCCAATGCGCTTTGCACATCTTTAAGCACTTCAATAAAAACACCGCCCATGCCACAAAGCACCATGTGTCCGAATTTTTCTTCGCGTTTGGCACCGATAAAAATTTCTTCACCAAAATACATTTCAAACATCTGCACTGCGTAAGTGTCTTTAATTTTCATCAACCGCTCGTATTCTTTTCTGACCGTGGCTTCGTCTCTTACATTGAGCACAACGCCTCCCACATCAGACTTGTGTACGGGGCCAACAACCTTCATGACCACAGGGAAACCATGTTTTTTAGTGAATTCAATGGCTTCATCCACGCTGTTGACAACCTTATCGTTGGCTCTTTTGATTCCTGCTGCGTCCAGCAATTTAGCCACTTCAACGGGTTCGAAATATCCATTGTCAGCATTTTCAACAACCTGGCGGATGGTTTGTGTATCAATGTCAGGCATGTCTATTTTTTCCGGTTGAGGTTTGGGTATATGGTAAACTTTGCACAAAGCATCCCCAAAGATTTTTTCATCCGGGAAATTAATACGGCCTTTGGCAACAAAATCATCAATTTCATCTTTTACGTTTATCACTGAAGGCAGGATGGGAAATATGGGTTTTTTACATGTTTTCATTTTTTCATGTAACAAATCATAGACATCATAAACAGGGCACAGTCCAGGACTGCCAAATATCACAGCCATACCATCAATATTGTCAAAATCATGTTCACAGGCATCAATGATGTATCCCAATTGTTCTGCAGTGCCGGTAGCCAGGAAATCAATGGGGTTTCCAACAGCAGAACCGGGGAACAATTTTTCAAGCAATGCATCGGCTTTTGGGCCTTCAAGATGTGGAATTTCCATACCCCCGTTGCTGAGGGCATCAGTAAGCATAACTGCAGGCCCGCCGGCATGGGTTATTATTACCATGTTTTTTCCTTCGAGTTCAGGATGCATGAATACAGCACCCACCGTTATCAGTTGTTCACGGCCGTGACAACGCACAATTCCGGCTTTGCGAAACAGGACGTCAACAGCTACATCACTGGTTGCTAAAGCCCCTGTATGAGAAGATGCTGCACGGCTACCGGCTTCTGAACCTCCTGCTTTTATGGCTGCAATTTTACATCCTTTACGAATCAGTGAAGACGCATGTTTCAACAACAGGTCCGGATTGTTTATGTTTTCAATATAAAGCAATTTCACGGGGGATGATGTTTGCGGATCATAGGTTTCATCCAGATGGCTGAGGACTTCTTCGACACCAATTTGTGCTGAATTTCCTACTGACCATAGGCTGGAAAAACTCAATCCCTTAGATACGCCGTTTTCCATGATAAACACTGCTGTAGCTCCGCTTCCTGAAATAAAATCCACCCCTTGGGGATCAAGACGTGGGATAGGTGTGGTGAATACACCATTATAATCCGGTGTCAGCAATCCAATGCAATTGGGACCTATCAATGAACCACCAACTTCATTTATCTTAGCCACAATGGCTTGTTCTATTTGACCGCCTTCTTCACTTTCTTCACTGAATCCTGCTGACAATATGATAAATCCACGGGTATTTTTTTTGTCAGCAAGCAATTTTATGGTATCGTAACAATATTTTGCAGCAATGGCCAATATCGCAACATCTACCTGGGGAAGATCCCCTGGGTTTTTGTATGATTTTACACCCTGTACTTCCTCCATTTTGGGATTAGCAACATAGAGCTTGCCTTTAAAGTTCCCGTCAATAATATTTTTCAGAATTTTTCCGCCGGGTTTTTTGATGTCTTCGGTTCCTCCTACAACAACAATACTTTTCGGTTTTAATAATGCTTCGTTGATCATGTTTTTTGATTTTTAATTGTGCTTAGTTGAAAAAATCATAAGATTTTTCACCTAAGCACATGTGTTTTCAGTTTAAACATTTATCTTTGCCTGTAAAGATGAAAAATAATTTTTGTTTTATGAAATGAGCCATAAGAAAAAATCATTCCACACGGTTTTGAAGCTTTTTTCGCTGGTGAATTCCATATGACCGATAAATTTAAAATTATATACACATGAAAAACATCAGGAAACTTTTGAACACGTTGATTTCAATCAACATCATCCTGGGACTGGCTGTTATAGCCTTATTTGTTTTATTGTTCACAGGCTTGGGTGATAGTGCAAATCTGTCCAACATCTCATCCGGGGATTCGAATAAAGGATCCAGGGTAAAATCTCACTCTCCTGAAGACAGCGTTATCTCAGAACGCATAGCTGTAATAAAGTTGGATACACTGTTAGCTGAATATAAGTTGGCACAGGTAATGAATGAAAACCTGATCAAACGCCAAAAGCAAGCTGAAGCCAATTTACAGCAAAAAATGAGCAGATTTGAAAAGGATTATAAAAATTTCCAGGAAAAAATGCGCCTTGGTTCATTTCTGTCAGAGGCAAGCATGCAGGCTCAGCAGCAGGAACTTATGAAACAACAGCAAGAAATACAGGAATTAAATCAAACATTGTCAATGGAACTAGCTGAGGAACAAGAACGCATGACACAAGGTTTGTACGATTCAGTGCTGAATCATATGCCCGAAATCAACGATGGCAGGTTTGTGCTTATTCTTGGTGATGCTGTTGGCACTAATGTGCTCTACTCCAATGATGCCATGGATATTACAAATGAAGTGGTGAATTTCCTCAATAAAAAGTACGAAGGCAGAAAAGAAGAATAGTGCATGGGATTTGCAGATAATTATTTTGTCCGGTTTCAGGCGGAACCTGCACCGGATTCACAGCCGGTTCCTAATAATTTGGGATTGGCTGTTGTTATACCCGCATACAATGAACCGGATATTGAAGACACCCTGATTTCACTGTTGCACAACGATGATCCGGGTTGTGTTACCGATGTTATTCTTGTTGTCAATGCCCCGGATGATGACTCAAAACAATCCATAACGAGAAACCTGACCGATTTTCAACATTACAGTGAATTTGCCAACACCCTGGATCATCCGTTTATCCGCCTGACTGTGTTATGGAAAACATTTTCGAAAAAATATGCAGGGCCCGGATCTGCACGCAAGTACGGTATGGACATTGCACTCGACAGGTTCAACCGGATTAACAACAAGGATGGTGTTATCATCTCCCTCGATGCAGATGCGGTGGTAGCAAAAAATTACCTGAAAGCCGTATATACGCATTTTCAAAACAACCCGAAACAGGATGCCGCTACTATTTATTTTGAGCACCCTTACCAGGAGGATGATGACCCCATAATTTTATATGAATTGTACCTCAGGTATTTCAGGCATGCGCTTCAATGGAGCGGCTATCCCCATTATTTTTATTTCATTGGCTCTTGTTTTGCTGTAAAAGTATCTGCTTATGCTGAGCAGGGAGGCATGAACCGAAAAAATGCCGGCGAAGATTTTTACTTTTTAAATAAAATTGAATTAAACGGAAATTTAGGAGAATGCAACAATACGTTTGTTTATCCTTCCGGCAGAATTTCTGATCGTGTGCCTTTTGGTACCGGCCCTGAAGTGAAAAAAATCAAAGCAACAGGTAGTTATAATGTTTACAGTATCAAATGCTTTGAATTGCTGTCACGAGTGGTTCAGTGCATAGACAATTCCTATGGCATCGAAAAATCCACATACAACGACTTGATAAAAGCCTTCCCGGAACCAGTCATCACCTGGATGAAGAAAATATACCTGTGGGACCACATAAAGGATGCGCATAAAAACACAACAGGCAAAAAAGCGTATTTTAAACGCCTGTACAGATATGTGGATACATTTAAAATCATCCGTTTTCTGAATTATGCATCAGAAACCCTGTATCCAAAATCCGATGTAACACAAGAAAGTGCTATGCTTGCTGATAAACTGGGGATTCACTACGAAGACAATGCCGGTGTTTCATTGCTGGAAGCTTTCCGCTTGCATGACAGGGGTTGATGCCTGAGTTTCAAATGCCGAATAGCTACTTTATCTAATTTCAACGCATAACTTAGGAATACCCAGTCAGGTATTAATCAAATACCCTTCTTCATAGTATGATTGATCATTCTTGGTGTTAGGCATTTCAAAATAAAGTATTAGTTTTGGTTTTCATTCATTATTCAATTATAATGAAATTCAAAACCAATACATATTTTTATTTAACAGGAATAGTCATTCTTTGTTTTCTAATTTTCTCCCCCTCAATTGGAGGTGCGTTTTTAAATTGGGATGATACCACTTATATCACGAACAACTCACTGATTTACCAGGATATAAGTTTTAGATCATTTAAAAATTTATATGAATTCGACCGGTATATTTCACTAGTGCTCTTCAGCTTTCTAGTGCAGGTAAAATTATTTGGCAATCAGCCTGAATGGTTTCATATCATCAACATTCTCATTCACACCGTCAATGTGTTATTGATATTTAAATTGTCATTCACCTTATTAAAATCGGAAAAGACCTCCCTGTTCATTGCCTTACTGTTTGCCATATTTCCAACAAAGCCTGAAAGTGTGTGTTGGATTGCACAACGAAAAGACTTGTTGTTTACCATGTTTTTTTTAATAAGCGCATTATCTTACCTGAAATTTCTAAAAGGTGAAAATATCCTTTGGTTTTTCATAACCATCATTTCATCATACCTGTCAGTCATGTGTAAACTACAGGCAATGGGAATTATTCCCACTTTACTGCTACTGGAATATTACTTAAACGGCAAAATACAATTCAGGTCATGGGTGCTAATAACCGGAATTTTCTTGATGATGCTCATTAAAATAGATCATGTTAAAGACATCGCTTTGTTTATCAGACTACCCTTACTTATTGGATTTTATCATCATAAACTTAACAATCTTTTTCATTTTATAAACATTAATATCAGGCTAAAAAAACGCATGCATCACATCAAAATAACAGATCTGATTTTCTACTACTATTTTTGCAGTATATGTGGATCTGTACTATATAAATTAATAACAGGTGCTGTTTTTCAGGATTTTTATGGCGAGAGTTTTTATATATTATTACACCTTAATGCCATTTTTATCATATACATTTTATACTACAAACCACGTTTTCATATCAGTGGAAACAGGATAAAAAAAATTCTTATTCTTTTTATCATCGGTGTATTAACAACCGGCGTGATAATTTTTTACAGTAACGAAATGCTTCAGGATGGATGGGCATTCTTTAAATCAAACAATGTATGTTATCCGTTTTACAGTTTAAACTATTACTTGTACAGGTTTATTTTTCCGTTCAATCTCAACGCCATGATTCCTTATCCGGAATCCGGCCAATCACTTTCGCTGATGTACAAACTCTCACCATTCATCAGCATTCTTATCCTCTTAGGTATCATTTTCGCGGTAAAACAAATAAAAGACAAAGCGTTACGAAAAAATGTTGTTTTCGGGCTTTTATTTTTCCTGATTAACATTGCTTTTCTGTTGCACATTATTCCGATAAAAGGTAAAGTGATTGTTGCTGACAGATACACATGTCTGGCATACTTCGGGCTTACTTTTTCACTTATATGTTTGTTGGAATTTTTATACCATCGCATTTCACATAAGTTTACCAAACGCTCGTTTCAGATTCTTGCCGTTGCCGGGATTTTGGTATTGTCATTACAAACCTATAGCAGGACATTCGTCTATATAAACGACAAAACCTTCTGGCGTGATATCATCTCAAAAAACAAAGAAAACGATTATGCATGGTATTCTTTGGGCTTGTATTATTATGAAAAGGGAGATTATGAAAATGCAATAAAACATTATAACACAGCCATTGATTTGAACAGCAACAATTATGAATATTATGCAAACCGGGGCGGGGCATATTTTAAAGCAAAAGATTACGAAAAAACCCATGAAGATTTTAATAAAGCAATCAGTTTGAACCCGGATAATCACATAGCTTACAATAACAGAGGTGCATTATATCTAAAAACAGGAAAACCCAGGCAGGCATTAAATGACTTCCTTAAGGCATTAAGTTTAAATCCCGATTATCCTGAAGCTTCAAAAAACCTTGAAAAAACAAAAAAAATCCTCTATCCTGATAGGGAAAAAACCAATGACCAGGATAAAAATGAAGAATTATCCGATTAGTTTAATTCAAGTGGTGTTGAATATGCGGTCCGGAATGAAATGAAAGCAGCATTGGAGTTTTTTAACAAGGCAATATTATATGACAAATCAAACACCAAAGCACTGAAAAACAGAGGCAATACACTGGCCAAACTTGAGCGCTTCCAGGAAGCCAAAGCGGATTATTTCAAAATATTAGATATCCTGCCTAATGATGGTGGAACCATGATGAATTTAGGTAACATTATGCACCAAACCGGAGAAGTGGAAAAAGCGTGTCAATACTGGCAAAAAGCATTGAATAACGGATATAACGACGCACAAAAAATGATAACTAAATATTGTAAGAAATAACAGAATAAAATGGGGAGCAGGTGTTGGTTGTTGAATTCTCCGTTTTTGCAACTACACACATTTGCATTAGTGAACTGCTTGCGGATATGAGGCAATAAACTTTCTATCACTACTTACCCTTTCGCAAAAGCAACCCCCGGTATTATAAACAAAGACAAAGAAATCTTGTTATCTTTGTCAAAACAGACAACAGCATTCAAGAATGAATATATTGATGTTGAATTATGAATACCCACCTTTGGGAGGAGGAGCCGGCCAGGTCACCCTGAATATTTCCGAAAGGCTGGCCATTCATAATAATGTGTATGTTGTGACATCAGGATTCAGAGGATTGCCAGCTACAGAAGAGCAAGGAAATTTATCTGTTTACAGATTAAATTCCCTGAGAAAAAAAGAAATGGGGTCCAATCCTTTGGAAATGCTTTCATGGATGCAAAAATGCTTAAGGTTTTGTGATGATTATCTTCTAAAACATGATGTTGACTTGGTTTTTGCACATTTTACATTGCCAGGTGGGGAAGTTGCATTAAGGCTAAAACGCAAGCATAACATCCCCTACGTGATAATGAGTCATGGCCATGATATCCCCTGGTTCTTTCCCCGACAAATGTTTATATATCACCTGGGGCTTTATTTCAGAATTAAACGAATATGTAAAAATGCATCATCAATATTTTTACAAACACCAGAAATGAAAGCAATTGTAGACAAATTCACAGGAAAAAAACACAAGCACAAAAACATCATCATTCCCAATGCCTGCGATTCTGCCTTTTTTACCCATGTAAAAAACAGGCCTCATGATAAACTCAGAATGGTTTTTACAGGAAGGTTCGTCAATCAAAAACAGCCATTGACCATTATTCAGGCATTGGCTTTATTGAAAAAAAGAAACATTGATTTTGAAATGAGTTTTATCGGCAACGGCCCGTTATTAAAACGTATGCAGAAACTAATCCGCAAACATCATCTGAATGATAAAATAAATATCCGGGGCTGGATGACATTAAATAGCATAAAAAAAGAATATAAAACTTCCCATCTTTTTCTAATGCCTTCCCAGGCAGAAGGGATGTCCATTGCCATTATTGAAGCAATGGCCAGTGGGCTCTATATTTTAATAACGAAATCAGCAAACAAATACGAACTTGTAAAGCAAAACCTGAACGGCTTTATCATTGATGAAATAACGCCAAAAAATATTGCCGAAACAATCATGAATTATTACGACAATTATTTCCTGCACGGCATTGAAATCCCCGATAAAACTGTAGAACACTTAATAAATATTTATAACTGGAAAAGCATAGGTGACATGTACATTCATTCATTGAACAATACGCTTTAACCACCTTCAAATAAGTCTTTAATTTGTTGGGCAATTCTGGTTTGTGTATTGTTCATCAATTCCCTGATTAGAATTTCGCCCGGATTCTCAAGTGCCTTAAGTAATAGTTGTTTGGTTTTATCCTGGTCTCCGATGGTATCTATGGCACTTTCAAACTTCAGCACTATGTTTTTTTTCTCCTCCGGGGTAATGTTTTTGGCGGATTCGTTATCGAATATATGAAATTCAACTATTTCCTTCAGTTTTGTAATGGAAGTAGTGTTATAATCAACCTGTTGCTCCTGCTTCACTTTTTCATGTTTATACCACCCCTCCAATTGATGTATTAAATCATTAAATGCATCGGCATTTCTTTTTTCAATATCTGTACGGGCTTTAAACGATTGCTGTTTATAAAAAACAAGAATTTTTTGTATCAAATCCACCGGGCTATGCCATACAGAACACTCTGCCGGCTCCCAAACCCGGTTAAATGTAACGGGCACTTGTTTTTCGCTAAAATAACTGACAATATCAGGAATATCATGCCAGTTTTGTTTCATGAAGCAACTGGCAATGCCGATGTAACGATTGTGGCGTTTGCAAAAATTGATGAAATACTGAATGTTATCGTAAACCTTAAAGAAATCAGCATTTTTTCTAATGCGTTCATAATTTGCTTTGTCAAGCGAATCTATGGAAATACTGATACTAAAATTACCACGATTGAGCAGATTTTTAATTCTTTCGTTTAATATGGTTCCATTGGTTTGCACAATGATTTCACATTTTGGATTCATTTCAATAATAGCATCCCAGATTTTATAGTAAATTGGTATTAAAAACGGTTCTCCTCCAAGGAACTTTGTTTTTTTAAGGTATGGAATAAATGCTTTGAGCTGATGGATAAATTCATTCCCATACACATCATCTTTCATAGTTATTCCCCGTTTTTCTGATATAGTTGACGAATATGTCTCGGAACACATCACACATTCGAGATTGCATTTGTTTGACAATTCAAACTCCATGCTGATTGGGTAAGCAGATGGTGCCTTTAAATCATCATAATTTCTTGCTAACACCGTATAAAATGCTTTTTCAACCAATTGCACCTGGCAACAATAACAACCGGCAGTGAGGTCATATTCTTTTATTTTATCACGCAATTCTTCTGCAGCTTCACCTTTCCATGCTTCCATGATGCTTGTTTCAGGGTACTTCCCTAACTGGTGCGACACATTGTAACAACAGGCCCTGATTTTGCCTCCAAACCCAAAATACATATTGGTGAACGGCGCATGGCATACATATTTGAAATTGTGTACCGGGCGACTGCGATTATACTCCTGTATGTTCTTTTTGGACAAAGAAACAGGCTTATTGCGTGAAAAATACACCTGATAACTTTTTAAATGAATGATTCCCTTGTATCCTTTTGCAATAAAATTTAAGGCAGGTGAGCTACTAACTACACGCCTTGCTTTTGGCTTTATTTTCACACCCAATATTTTCATGCACGCTTACTTTCCATATGTTGTGACCAGTTTTATCAGTTCACTGTCCGATTTTGACATTAGCACTTTATAAATCATAGAAGGGGGCATGGTGTTGGCAAGATTAAAAAAATCTTCACGGGAAATGGTCGTCTCAGTTAATGAATTCAAAACCCGTTCAACTGTATTGCGTGTAGTTTGCATCTTATTTTCTACATCCACTTTTGATGCCACAATTTTTTCCAAATGCTTTTCTATCTGTTCATAAAAAAATGCTTCAGGATTTGCATATTTTGCTTTATCCTCAATTACGTCATTTTGTTCTTGTTCTGAGGCACTTAACCATTGATATATTTGATTGTTCAGTAAATTTTTAAAAATTTTCACGTTGTGAAAACTTTCGCGTTTAAGCATGTTTGGTTTGATGTTTTCCGCGGAGAGGGTGTCGTAAATGTGTTGAAGTTGTTTGGCAGGAAGAGGCCACAACGCATGTTGCCTGGGATAACGTACAGTGTTAAACCATATCGGAATGTTATGCTTGTTTCCAAACCTGATAAAATCTGCCATTTCCCACCAGTTTTCCCGCATCGGGTTAACCAAAACGCATAATTTTGTTTTTTTCCGGCGGCAATAGTTTAGAAAATAGTTGAAATTCTGCATGGTTTTTTCAAATGCTGCATTTACCCGTATTTTTTCATAATTGTCTTTTTGTAGTGAATCAATTGAAATGTTGATATCAAAACGCACCTTTTCCATCAAGGCTTTGATGTCGTTGTTAAGAACGGTGCCATTTGTTGCTACAACTAGTTCTAAACCGGGATTTAGTTTAGCGACATTTTCAACAATTTGCTGGTATCTTTTACTCAAAAACGGTTCACCCCCATTTAATCTCAATTCCTGCAAATGAGGAATAAATTCATTCAATTGTTCAATAAATGCATCATCATAAGGAATCTTAAGCGGCGGTTTTTTCTCCCTGTTTTTTCTGATTGAAGATGACAATGTTCCATTACACATGATACATTCAAGGTTGCACGTATTATCAAGTTCCAGCTCCATCATTTTAGGATATGTAGCGGGTTTTCCCAAATGATCATAAGCTTTTGCCAGTACTGATACATAGTTTCCGTTATTCAGATTCTCCAAACAGGTTCCACAGGTTTGTTCAAGTGTCAAATTTTTTATGTTTTTCCTGAATTCATTAAATGAATCACAGTTCCATATTTCTTTTATTGATTTACCGGGGTAACTCTCAGGCAACGTAAACCCCAACCAGCAGGGAGCAGTATCACCGTGAATGTTGAAATACATATTGGTAAAGGGAGCGTAACACAAGAACTTCCTCCGTTTCCGTGGGCGGGTAGCATTGTATTTTTTTATAAAACTGTATTTTTCAGATATCATATTGATCAATGCAATAATTAATTATTTCCTGAATAAGCGGTAAAACCGTTTCGCATATTCATTATGAAACATTTTGTAATAAAGCCAGACAATAAACATATGCCATATCATTTTATTTTTGAACAACACGACATGGACAATAAATAAAACAATGAACCAAGGGTTTATTAAAGATAATAAAAACAAAAACACAACGGGCAGGATATCCTCATAAAAATCATTTAAATACAAAAAATAATCGACAGTTGATTTTGGACGCGTATATTTACTTTTGACTTTAATGATATAATACAACACTGTAACCGGCATTATTATCCAAAAATGCTGAATTCTGGTTGCCAATAAAGCAATAAAGCCAATCAGAAAAAGCAATTCCATTGCGACAAAAAGCTTTAGTCTGTTATAGGAGGTGTGTGTACCATATTTAAGAACAAAGGTTGTTATGCCAGACTTTTCATCATTGTCAACATCTGCAATCTGATGAAGCATTATGTTACGAAGGCCACGTAAAAAATAAGAAATCATTAAAACAGTAAAAACAATCACGAGATTACTGTCCGGATGTAAATCACAACCAAAAATAAACATGGCTATTAAAGCAGGCAGGAGGCTACTGTATAGGGCATCAACAATTACACTAAAGAAAACTGAATTCTTGATTCTAAATGGTGGTAAAGAATAAAATGTCAACAATACAATTTGTGTCGTGAATAAAGCAATGGCAAATACTGTCACAGGTAAAAAAAACCAGGGACCAACTGCGACAATTATGCTGGCAATTACAAGTAAACTCAATTTATTATTGCTGAATTTTGATGCAATATTATTTTTACCAGCTAATTTGTCTGCTTTTTTATCTGATATATCATTAACTATAAAACCATAAGAGGCAGTTCCTATGACACTAACACAAAACGGTATCAATAGTAATACAAAACGCTTTATATCATGCTCTGAGAATATTTGCATCAAGTATGCTATTGCCAGTATGGGAGGAAAAATATACCCCCACCAATGCGATAATCTGAATATGCCTAAAAGGGATTTTACCATTATTCAACCAATTAGATGGACAAGATAGTGAATTAATCAAAGCTGCATTATTCACTTTTTGACTAATATCTCAAAAACATCAGCGTAAGAAAACATATCACTTTCTTTCTTAAACAATTTAATGTTACTCTTTTCAGAAAATTTTACGGAACCTACTCCCCCATCATCATTAAACCCGGGTTTACCAACTTTTAATATTTCAAAGTTCAAATGCCTCAACATACTTAATGTATGATATAAGCAAGGCAGATTATACGCATATTTTTTATTCATGAGGTTGGCTATCTTGTTAACATGCTTCATCTCAGGCAAATCTTTTCTGAAATAATCTTTTATGTATAATACCCCTCCTTTTTTCAAAACCTGAGCTGCTGATTCAAGCAAGCCATTCTGATTTGTACTGTGACCATAAGCTTCAAGAAAATACACGATATCATAAGTGGATTTGTCAAAATACCGATGCATCAGGTGAAAATCTCCGGCAACAGCAGTAATTTTATCGTTAAGCTTATAATCATCAATCTTTTGTTTTGCAATGTCAATTTGTGTTGCGGAAATATTCATGGCATCAATGTAAACATCATTCTTCCGGGCAAAATATATTGCCGGGCCACATATTCCACAACCGGCATCCAACAATTTCATCCCGTCCTGTATGCCCATGATGTCGATATAGTAATCAAACATACCTTGCTCATCAGATGACCGGTGCGACTGAATTGCCGAATCCACGACCTCTAAATATGTGTCAGTAAACTGATCATAATGCTTCTTGATGGCTTTAATATTTGTACGTTTAAACAGGTGCATACAATTAAAATATGTTTTCTTATTGTTTGATCAATCCCAGTTTCCTAAAAACATTATAAGTCTTTTCTATAAACAACAGGGTATTCGATTTTTTCAAAAACAGATGATTATGCTTATTAAAAACATAAGCTGCTGCTGTTGTCCTCAGGCTTCTGGTATAAAACAATGATTTAAGCAACTTACGCCTGAACATTTTGGCGGTATGGAGTTTTTCGAGATAATAATAAATAACATCCTCCATTTCTTTGTCATTGCCGTTTTTGAGCTTATAGGTTAAATGACAAAAATTGTAATATATCCAATCGTGGGGATAATTGTTTTTAACTATTCTGTGCTCTTTTTCCAGTCCGATGTGCAATGGTGTTTTGGCCAACGGCGTTAAAAATGTAAAGGTAAATGTATCCAATGAACTGTTCCGGATAAAATTAGCCCTGTCATGTATATCCTGAACGGTATCCGTATCAAAGCCGCAAATAAACGCTGCTGTAACAGCTACCTTTTCTTTATGTAAGCTTTTGAACGTTTCTTTGTAAGCGTTTTTAGCCGGATTTTCATTTATGCCTTTGTGAATAGAACGAATGGCTTTAAGATTCTCTGTTTCAATGCCAATAAAAAACAAAACAAAACCTGCTTTGCGGGCCAATCTTATTACCTGAATGTCATCAGCAATATTGACAGACACAAAACATAAAAAATCTTTTTTAATGTTATTTGCAATGATTTGATTAAAAAGCTCTATTGCTTTTGCTTTATGGGTTTTGGTACTCCCTATCAAATTATCATCTTTGAAAATGACATAATTTTGTTTTATTTCTTTTAATTCGTTGATAACTGCACTAACAGGCTTATACCTTAGCTTATGCCCTGAATACACAGGCACGCCACAAAAGCTGCAATTAAAAGGGCAGCCTCTTGTAAACTCCATGGTCGCAATCGGGTAATTATATTTTTCAAACACATCCCTTCGTGGGGCAACCGGGTTTGACAGGTCATAGAAACCGCCTTCATACTCTTTCTTCAAATTTCCAGTTTCAAAATCGCGTATCAGAGATTTCCAAATACCTTCTGCCTCACCTGCAACCACCGCACTGCAATGTTCACTCACCTCATCTTTAAACAAGGTTGCATGAACCCCGCCTATTACCACGGGTACATTATGCTCACGGTACAGTTTTGCAATATCATAAGCCCTGTTAATGCATGTATTGGTTGAAGAAAGTCCAACCAAATCTGCCTCAGTGTAGGTAAATGCATCAAAATTTTCATCAATAATTTCAACATCCCAGTTACCGGGTGTTAAAGCTGCAATAATACCTAATGATAAAGGTTGAAATGATGTTAATTTATGAAGCGGAATAAATTTTTTTCCGTCATTCACTACCCTCGTATCAATTACATTTATCAGAAGGAGTTTGTATTTTGAGTTTTTCCTCATTTGTGTTTGATGATTTTTCTTACCAGCCAACAATGTTGTGTGCCAACATGGAAATTTTTAACCAACATCAACAATGTCTTCGCTGTTACAAAACTACGGCTTCTTAAGATAGTAAAAAAGAATTTTTTGGAGATAGTTTTGCAATTCACCAATGCAAGGGAAGAACCATAGAAAGCTTCCATGATTTTTTGCCTGTCTTGTTTATAATCAATGGTATAATTACTGGCATTGTAATAAATCCAGTCCTTCGGGAAATCGGTATGCAACAACCTGTTTTCACGCTTAAGCCTCTCAAACAATGGCGTTTCCGCTAAAGGGGTAAGGATAGTTAATGTACTGGCATCTATATTGCTGTTAAGAATGTATTTCCCCCTTTCTTTAATTTTCTCAGGTGTGTCATTCTCAAATCCGGAAATGAATCCACCCATGATGGCCATGTTGTAATTGTGAATTTTTTTTACAGCTTCACTGTATTTTGAAGCCGAAGATTTATAATTCATTCTTTTATTTACGTTTTTCAAATCATCCACATTTTCCGATTCGAACCCAATATACAACACCCTCACTCCTGCCATTTTAGCTGCCTTAAGAAATTCGTCATCTTCATATACATCAATTGAAGCAGCACAAATAAACCGTTTGTTTATGTTGCTTTCAGCAATTTTATGAAAAAATTGCTTTATTTTTTCGTTGCTTTTGGCATCACAATAAATGGTATCGTCAACCAGGAATACATACTTCTGAGGCGTTTCTTTTAATTCTTCAATTGCATCATCAATGTTCCTTTGCCTGTAGGCGTGTTTATAGAATACAGGAACTGCACAAAAATGGCAATTGTTTACACAGCCTCTTGCAAACTGCACCGTTGCAATTTCATAGTTGTATTTCTCAAAAATATCCCTTCTGGGCCTGGTATAATCTGAGAGATTTATAAAATCCCCTTCATAAAAATCTTTCAAAGTATTGTTTTCAAAATCTGCTATAAGTTGCGGCCATACAGCTTCAGCCTCCCCTTTAACCACAACATCAAAATCATCACGGATTTCAGATGCATAAAGCCAGACGTGTTTTCCACCCACAACGGTTTTTATCCCTTTCTCCTGCAATTGAACGGAAATATCAATGGCTCTGTTTATGCTAGTTGTGTAAGTAGATATGCCTACAAGGTCAGCATCAGTATCAACAAAATCCTCAAAATTTTCATCTATCAATTCCACTTCCCACTCCTCAGGCGTGAGAGCAGCAATTATCCCCAGGGCAATGGGTTGAAATCCGGGCAATCCGTTGGTAGGGACAAAGAAATCATCGTTTGCCGAACGTTTATCAACTGTGTTTATCAATAAGAGTTTTTTCCTTCGCATAATTATCAGAGACATTCAGAACAACGAAATTACCAAAAAATATGTATTTTTGTTCATAGTTGATGCTATTTTCAACAAAAACAGCTCAACAAAATGAGGCTTTCTGTTCTCATTGTTTTATTGGCAAACAATAATTATGGTATTAAATTGAATAAGCATATGATTCAAAAAAAAGATTCGAAGAAAAGTGTCTATATATCAACCCCCTTTTGCCACTGTGCATTACGTAAAATTGAAGCCACCAAGCTTAAAAACTATTTTACAGTGAATAATTACGAAGTGGTCAACACGCTGGAAGAAGCAGATTATCATATATGCATCACCTGTGCCGTGACCAAAGTTAACGTCAATAATTATTTAGATTTCATCAAAGATGCCCAAAAATCACCCGCAGAGTTAATTGTTATGGGATGTTTACCCGGTACCAATCCAAATGATTTAGACACCGTCTTTAAAGGGAAAAAGGTAATAACCAAAAACATCAATGAAATAGACAATTATTTCCCTGGCTTTACAATCAAATTCCACCAGGTCCCTGAAGTTTATACGTATGATACAGAGGCATTCCACATGTTTACGAATGAAATTCAAAACCAAACCAACCTCAGCTTATTTTTAAAATATGGATTCTCCAAAGCATACCATAGATACCAGGTCAGGAAACGCCAGTTTGATGCATTTACAGAAGCCAACAAGAAAAACACAACAACCCCTGGTTTCCTGCAAATCAGCTCCGGTTGTGCAAACAATTGTACATATTGCAACATCAGAGAAGCAATCGGCAAAATTAAAAGCAAACCCATTGACAGTTTGACTGAAGAGTATAGAAGCTTATTACAACAAGGTTATAGAAATTTTCATTTTGTCACAGAGGATCTATGTTCATACGGACTTGACATCAACAGCTCATTGGGGGATTTATTAAATGCATTGTCAGAAGTGGATAAATCATACCATGTAAAATGGACCCTTAATGGCGTGAACCCAAGCTGGATAGTACAAAATCACAACACATTTGAATCGCTTTTTAAATCTAAAATATGGGAAATCATGATTGCCATAGAAAGCGGCAGTGACAGATTAATAAAACTCATGAACCGGCATTATAAAATACATAACGTTGAAAAAGCGTTGATATCACTCAGGAAAATAAACCCCGGATTAAAGATTAATGCATTATTCATTGTGGGTTTCCCTTCAGAAACCGACGCAGATTTTGAGGGAACACTACATCTTTTTAAAAGCATTGGATTTGATTCCGTCACATTAACTGATTATTCAGAATTTCAGAACCTGGCTTCGGCAAATGTATATCCAAAAGTCAGTAAAGATACCATGCGAAAAAGACGGCAACAGGCAAAAAAAACACTGAATAGATTAAAGACCCCTCTTTATTAACATTGCGCCAACCATACACACACCACAATAAACATCATTTCTTTTTTGGAATAATTGAACTCCAGTTAAATGGCTTTTTCTCCTTTGGGTTAAGGATATATTCAGCCATATACGTATCAATACAGTAATCTGCTCTGCACTTTCTGTCCTTTGAAGCCGGCTTAAAGCTGCCGTCAAATAAATTCCCGTGTTTTACCATATCTGAACGGCATTTATAAACATTTCCATCAATATCCGTTGTAAAATACTTATGCCCGGCTTCACAGGGGATACCTTTGTATTTGGTATTACATCTCAAAATATCCTCTTCTCTCCTGTACATCGCCAGTTTTGATATCAGTTGTATTTGATCTTCAGTATATGATTCCGGGTATTGTTTGCCGTTATACGTTCCCAAAAACGTAAAAGCCGTCATGTTTTGAATGCCTGATTTTTTTAAATAGGCAAAATCATCTTCCATCCTACCTAGCAGCGGCGGCCAGGTGACATAATTCACCACTACCCGATACCCTTTCTGCTGAAGAAAAAGGCATTTTTCAATGAATTTTTCAAATTCCGGGTCCACTTTTTTACGCTGCGGCACATGCAGTGATGCACTGATAACCATTACCCTTTTGGGCGATACATAATCCGGAAATTTAAAAACCGTGTCCGGCGTTAAATTGGTGGATATTTGCAAGTGGTGATTCTTTGTCAGTTCTCTGGATAATTCCAGGAATTTTGGCATCAAAAAAGGTTCGCCCCCTGCTAACATTATCAGCCAATTTATACCTGTGTTATTAAAACACTCCGCAATAAATTCAGGGGAATATGATTTTGTTATAAATTGCGCGGGAGGGCTTTTGTCCATGTAGCAATACGGACAGTTGAAATTGCAAAAATCAGAAATGGTCCAGAATATTTTATAGTCATATTCAGGATGGTTAAAGATATCTAAGTTAAATTTAGTGTCCTGCATGTTTATTTCAAGTCGTTAATGTCTTAAATTTATTTTCTTATATAATTTGTCAGAAAATTTCCTATTTCAAAGTTCAAAGATAAAAAACTTTGGATTTTGAACGTTAGCTTTCCTGTCTCCCAGGCAGGTGGTTGTTATGTTTTTGCAAAATTGATTATGTGCCTAACATTGTTCTCATTATCTGCAAAATACAAGGCATTGATAAAAAAAGACTATTGCATATGCATGTTGTAAAAAAAAGTTTTACGCTCCTGCAGGGATAAGTCGTCTTCTTTAATTTGTGAATGTATCAGCTTAATTTTGGTCAATAATTGTTTTTCATGCTTTATTCCTGACAACAGGTTGTTCTTGTTCAACTGATGACAGGCTTTAAGTTCTTTATCCAAAAAATCAAAAACAATTTGTTCCGTAATGTCCGGAAAATTATTTGCAAACTCCAGTGCGGTTTTATACCACATTTCAACCTGATTTTTCAAGGTATTGTATCCCTCAATATTAAATTTTTGTATATCTGAACCGACAGAAAAAGAAAAACCATCCAGATACTGATGAATTTCCAGCAACTTATTTGGTTCTAACGACCAAATGGCACATGAAGACGGATTCCATACCCTGTTGTAAACCAAACCGGCATTCAGCTTATTGGCAAATTTAAGCATCTCAGGAATTTCGTCCCAGTTTTGTTGCATGGGACAAAAGGACATGAAAAATTTATTGTGATTTGTATTACAATAATCATAAAAATAGTATAAGTTATCCATCACATTTTCAAACATGGCATTTTTTCTGATGTACTCAAACCGTTCTTTCTGCAAAGAGTCTATTGACACATTGATGTTAAAATTCCCATTGTGAAGGGCCTTTTTCACTTTTTGATTCAGGATGGTTCCATTGGTGGTAACATCAATTTGGCATCCAGGATTGATTTCATTTATGTCATGCCAGATGTCATAATAAACAGGGATTAAAAAAGGTTCACCACCAAAAAAGAAGGTATGTTTCAGGTGAGGGATGTATTGTTTCAGTTCACTTATAAAATTGGCATCGTATGGATTACCATGACCGGGAATGTTTTTTTGTTTTGCAATTAACGATGAGTTTTCCGGTGAACACATAATGCATTCCAGGTTGCATGTGTTATCAAGGTAAAACTCCATGGACACCGGAAAGTCAGGATTAGCCTTATGCTGGTCATATACATTGGCATAAGACACTTCGTAATTTTTTTCCAACACTTGTGTGTAACACAAATTACAGGCTGGAGGCAGGTGTTTGTTTTTAACAAGGGCCCGTATTTTATTGGCCGTATCGCTGTGCCATAATTGTTGGATTGAATTTTCAGGATATTTGCCATAATTTACCACGAAACTTTCAGCATAACAACTTGACACCGAACCATCGATTCCGAAATACATGTTTTTAAACGGGGCAAAACAAAGCCGGTTTTTATGCTTCATTTTTAAGTATTTGCTAACAACAGGATTTGATGTATCGAGTGTTTTCCCTGTGTTTCTGGAAAAAAGTGAATGCAGTTTTATATAAAAGCTATATAGATGTTTTTTGTGCATTATTACCTTAAAACAACGTTATGAAATCTGTAATTTACTTAGTACTTTTTCTGCCAATGACTTGTTTTCCTTTTTTTTAGCATAAAGCATGCATTGATAAGGGCATAAACTTTCCTTTTCTTTACACACCTTGGGCATATTGGCCGGGGCAAAACTGTCATCAAAAAAGTTACCGTAAGTCACATTGCTGTTTTCGCAACGCTGGGCTATCCCATGTTCATTAATGTAAAAAGACCTTTGACCGGCATAACATAAATTGCCTCTGAATTTCATTTTTGGTGCATTGTCACCCAAGTCATATTCTGGTAAATAATACTTTTTAAGGTAGGCCTTTTCTACCTCGTTATAGGCA
>JAQIDD010000278.1 GCA_027858215.1 Candidatus Delongbacteria bacterium
CTTCCAACCATTCTGACTACTTCTCAGAAACTCTCCACAGGAGTAGATGCACTTAACATTCGCAATATCGTTTTGCTTCGCCCTGTCAATTCAATGATTGAGTTTAAGCAAATCGTTGGTCGTGGCACTCGTTTGTTCGACGGCAAAGAGTTTTTTACTATTTATGACTTTGTGGATGCTTACAAACACTTTTCTGACCCTGAATGGGACGGTGAGCCAATAGAAGAAGAACCTTGTAAAATATGTGGTCAAAATCCTTGCATTTGCGAAAAACAACCACCGGAACCGTGTCCCATTTGTGGTCAAAGCCCTTGTATTTGTATAAGCGAACCGCCTCCACCTTGTTTCAAATGTGGTCAAAGTCCTTGCGTATGCAAGAAGAAAGTAAAAATCAAACTGCGAGACGGAAAAGAAAGAACGATTCAACATACTGTTCAAACCTCCTTTTGGAGTGCAGATGGTAAACCCATTTCAGCAGAAGAATTTTTAAATGACCTGTTTGGCGAATTGCCCAAATTGTTCAAAGACGAAGAAGAATTGCGGAAACTTTGGAGCATTCCAATGACTAGAAAAACCTTGTTAGAAACCTTAGATGCAGCCGGTTTTCCAAAAGACGATTTACTGACTTTACAGAAGTTGGTGGACATGGAAAAAAGCGATTTGTATGATGTATTAGAATACGTTTTCAATGGCGACTATATCGCAATGACCCGGAAAGCAAGAGCCAAAGCAGCCGAAGCGACCATCTTTGCTTTATGGGATGACAAACAAAGAGAATTTATCTCTTTCGTATTGAGCAAATACATTGAAACAGGCGTTGACGAACTCGACCAGGAGAAACTACCAATCTTGCTGACAAACAAGTATCAGTCATTGGAAGATGCTAAAGAGATACTAGGTGACGTTGCAAATATCAGCAGACTGTTTGTAGACTTTCAAGAACATCTATATAATCAGAAAATCGCGTAATGACAGTTGTTTTAAGCAATAAACCCAACGCTCAACAGCCACACACAACTTGTCCCGATCCCTTTTCGGGATTGCCAAGCCCCACAAGCCAACGCTAAAACCAAAGCTTGGCAAAGAGTGTGTCTGAGCCAACGCGGAAAGAAGAAAAAAAGCACGAAAGCACCACACCGTATATAATGCATGGCTTCCTATCGTCAGCCACGACCATACACGAGACCGTTGTCCGTCATGCGAAAAAAGAGCTAACCCCCCAAACAACATGCTGCTCACCCGGTACTTTTCAAGCAAGCAGGATGTGTTTCTTATCGGGTATCAGGTTTACTCCACACTCAGTGTTAAGCCTTCGGAATGGGAATTGTATTCCGGGGCGTACATACACTGAATGTTGGTAATACCATTTGAATATTCACCTGCATGTGTAACATACAGGTGATATTCAAACACATAGGTGCCTTTGCGCAGGCGGCTGAAAAAGAAGTCAACCGATGCATCACGGATGGATTGATAATAACCGAGGCCATCCTGGTAACGGTACCCTGACCTTGTGGAAACAGGCTCGAGGCATGACGCACGCATGTCCTTCATGTGAACGTATTCCATGTCCCTGTCGCTGCGCAGGATAATACGGACCACAATTCTATCGCCGATTTCTGGTATGTGTTCCTTATCTATGAGCTGAAGTTCAGCACCATCGTCAGTATCCACACGTTTGAACAGTTTTTTCTCAAGCTGTAAGGGTGTTTTGTGGGAAGTGATTTTGTCCATATCCTCGAAATACTGCCAGTGAAGCGCTCCCCAGGCCATGCCTTCGCCTGTTTTTGTCAGTTTTACATCACCCATTTCAGGTTTAACTTCACTGCCTGTCCAGTCTTTGCGGAAATAGCCTGTGCCGGCTTCCTGAGCCACAGCATCATCCGCTTTGGGATCATACACTTTCCCGCCAATTTCAACAATCACATTTGACTCCAGGTCAAGTAAGTTTTCACCTGTCAGAATAAGTGCATAAATTGCTTCAGCGGTGGCTTTTGTGGTTTTCCAATCCTGGGTTCGCTTCTGATTCAGCAACCATTGTTTCATCCGTTCAACCGATGTGTCGTCATCGGTAATCTCATCAAAAGCCTCTATCAGCAATGCCTGGGTTTCAATGGGTGCCTGGTACCAGTAGTATCCGGGCGGATTTTTCCAGTACATTCCCATTTCGTCATCCACGATGGCATATTCTTGTAAGGATGCAATAATATCATCAGCAATTGAGTTTTCACCAGTACGGTACATAGTCAAAGCTATCATGGCTTTGTTGTAATAATTCATTTCCACCCAGTATTTCTGTGCTTGTTCATAAAAGTATTTGTACGCTTCACTTGTGCGGGGTGCTATTTGCACTTTATTGTGACTAAAACTGCGGGCATACAAATAATGGACATGAATGTATGAAATGTGTTTTTCTTCCATTTCTTTTTCAGTATAATTGGCTTTGATGTAATCATAATCCGATTTAATGTCCTTATCAAGGTATCTGATGGCATTTTGTATCACGGGATTTACCTGACTCAACTGTTTTTCGTCAAGGACGTTCAGGTGCCTGAGATGACTAAGTCCGGCAACAATATGCTGGGTAATATACCTGCTTTCAGGCATGCCTTCAAACCATGGCCATCCGCCGCTGCTCACCTGCTTCTTTTTTAACTTGGCAAGGGCAGATGTTTGTTCCCTGCTCATCCTGTTCATGTCAAAAAGCAGCCCCACTCTGCGTTTGCGTTCTGATTCATCCTTAGCCTGGAGTACCCAGGGGGTTTGTTCAAGCATATTTGCTTTCAGGTCCTGATTTTTCATCAGGTTGGATTTAAGGGCATTGGATTCGGGCAGGTTTTTCCATGCGTCAAAGATACGGCGTATTTGCGGATCAGAATTGGCAATCCATGACGCCATGCTGTTGGCATAATACCGGCTGAATATCTGTTCTGAACACTCATAAGGATATTCCATGAGATACGGCAACGCCTGGATGGCATACCATGCCGGGCGTGGTGTCATTTCAAGTGCCAGTTTATGGTGTTTGAGGGTGGATGATGATGATGCACTGTTTTTCAATTTTTTAAAGTGCCATGTTTTTGTATCATTGCCATTGACATACATTGGCATTGATTCGGTTACCAGCATGCGGTTGCTCAACACAGGAATGATTTTTTGCTCCCCGTCACCAAAAGTTTCTGTTCTGGCTATGAGTTTATACTCAACAGCTTCAATACCTTCAGGCAAAACAAGATCAAAATTCACACTTGTATTGCCATTGCCTGTGGCTGAAAAGTCAACCGTTTCTGCAGACACAATGATATCATCCGTCACGTCTTTCCCTGTGATTACATTGAGGAAACTAAGCTCCACCGTTCCATTGAGCTTGCCATTTGTGAGGTTGGATACTTTCACATTGAGTTTCATTTCATCCCCTTCACGAAAAAACCGTGGCATATTCGGCACAACCATCAGCTTTTTTCGTGTCACCATTTCATTTTCAGAAACAGCAGTACAAAGGTCTTTTGTATGTGCCAGGGCCAAAAATTTCCATTTTGTCAGGCTCTCCGGGCTTGTGAAACTGAATTTCACATTTCCATTTTCATCGGTGCGTAAATCGGGATAGAAAAAGGCCGTTTCATTGAAATTTTTTCTGATCTGAACCGGATTATCCTTGCCATTTTTACTCTGCCTCTGAACCGCGTCCTTGTCAAAAGAACGTGAATCAGCGCTCATTCCATCCATAACAGCCTCGCCGCTTGCTATTTTCCCGGCTGGCTGGTCTACCGCAGTCTCTTCCTCATCTTCCAGGACAGCTCCGGTGGCAAATGCGTCAGCACTATTTGATGTTTTTGCAGCTGAAAGGGTTCTGGTATTCCTGTAATAACCATAATAAGTTAATCCCATTAAGTTTAATGAAGGTTCTTTGCTTTCAAAATCAATGACTTGTTGGCCAGAAGAGATATTTGTAAACACATTGGTAGCACTTCCTGCCTGGAACGAGCCTGACATAACAAACAGACTCGGATAAATGGGGTAATATAGATTAAAGTTAAAATTATGTCCGTATAGTGCATCCAGTGAGGCATCGTACATTGTTGCCAGCACTTCAGCAGCCACCGCATCATTTTTCCAGCCACTGATTTTCATTTGTATTTCTTCTTCACTGCCGGGTAAGGTTTCATCCCTGAAATGCAGGTATTCCACATTCAATTGTTTGTTGTAATAGGGAACAGTGAGATTTCTGGTTTTTTGATATATTTCACCGTTTTTAACCAGTATGGCATTTATTGTCAGGCCGCCACGGTGTTCTTCCTTTATTTTATACTCAAGCACCTTACGGCTTTTATCCAGTTTAATGTAGTCTTCATGTAATGTATGATTTTTATGTTCAACGATGAAATAAACCATAGCATCATTAAAAGCAGAAACAACCTCAAGTTCCATTGACTCTCCCACTTTATAACTGTAATTATCAGGTAGCACACTCAACGGGGTCATAACCTCAGTTTTTTGTGAAGATTTATCAAAAATGCGTATAAATTGTTCTTCAACAACCGGAATACCAAAGGCATCTTCGGCATGCAGTTCAATTTTATAGGCC
>JAQIDD010000320.1 GCA_027858215.1 Candidatus Delongbacteria bacterium
ATAAGATATATCCACCGATGCCATTGAAAAACTCACAACATTTCCCTGGACAGGGAATGTCCGTGAATTCAGCAACCTGATGGAACGGCTGGTTATCCTATGTCCGGACAAAATAACAAGCAAAGACATTGATAATTACGGACAGCCGTTGATATAACTCATGATGCGGAAAGAAAAAGACATTATCGGGGAAAAAAAGATACCGGCGGAGGCGTTATATGGTATCAATGCCCTGCGTGCCTGTGAAAACTTTCCCAATGATACCAGGTTCAATGTCCGTTGGTATAAAGCAATGGGGACAGTCAAACAAGCCTTATATCTAACCATACAACGGTATCAGGCAGAATTGCAACAACAATACCCTGAACTAAAAACCCTGCAGAAAATCAGCGATGAACACCTGCAGGCCATGATAAAAGCTGCATCTGAAATTGGACAAGGAAAACACACGGATCATTTTATTGTGCCCGCCATTCAGGGTGGTGCCGGGACAAGCATAAACATGAACATCAATGAAATCATTTCCAACCGTGCCCTGCAGTTGCTGAATCACAACCTTGGAAGTTACAGTATAATTGATCCGTTTGAGTCGGCTAACCTGTTTCAGTCAACCAATGATGTGGTACCTACAGCCCTGAAAATGGCTGTGATGATGGCTCTGAATGAACTGGAAGAAAAAATCAATGCGTTGCGGTTTTCCATTGAAAAACAGGAAACTTCACACCGTGACAGTTTAAGGATATCTTATACCCAAATGCAGGCAGCAGTACCATCATCGTTTGGAAAGTTATTCAGTGCCTATAACGATGCATTGTCCCGTGATTGGTGGCGTGTTTCAAAGTGCTTTGAACGTATTAAGCAGGCAAACCTTGGGGGCAGCGCCATAGGCACCGGAATTACAGTTCCCAGGTACGTGATCATGGAGGCCATCAGGGAATTGCAAAAGTTAACAGATTTACCACTGACACGCGGTGAAAACTTAGTGGATACTACCAGCAACCTTGATAACTGGACAGAGATACACGCTACGCTGAAAGCGCATGCTGTCAACCTTGAAAAAATCAGCAATGACCTGAGATTATTGGCTTCTGATGTATCTGATGGGAAAAGCCTGAGCCTGCCCCAAAAACAGGTTGGAAGCTCTGTTATGCCGGGGAAAGTAAACCCGGTCATTCCTGAATATATCATCAGCATTGCACACCAGGTATATGCTAATGATCAACAGATTTCTGCTTTATGCGGCCAGTCGTTATTGGAACTGAACGCTTACATCCCCTCCATAGGCCATGCTGTGCTTAACACCCTGGATTTGCTCATAAGTGCTTGTGACACCATGAAAACAAATATGATCGAAGGGATGAAAGTAAATGCTGAAAATGCTTATCATCAATTAATAAACAACAGTTCAGTTACCACGGCTTTTGTGCCTTTCATCGGGTATCATAAGTCTGCAGAAATAGCAAAAATCATGAAAAAGGAACAATCTGATGTCTTTGCGGCCGCTGAAATAAGTGGTTACATCAACAAAAAGCAGGTTGAGGAAATTATAAAACCTGAAAATCTTTTAAAATTAGGGTTTTCCGTGAAAGACTTTATTAATTTCAATCAAAATGACTGATATACAAGTTATATGAAAAACTATTTTGCTCACGAAACAGCGGTGGTTGATGATGGATGCATCATTGGTGAAGGCACAAAAATCTGGCATTTTTCCCACATCATGAAAAAGGCTGTTTTGGGAAAAAACTGCAACCTGGGACAAAATGTACTGGTGTCAACGGATGTGGTGCTTGGCAATAACGTCAAAGTGCAAAACAATGTGTCAATATACACCGGTGTAACCTGTGAAGATGATGTGTTTCTCGGGCCTTCCATGGTGTTTACAAATGTTAGTAATCCGCGGTCAGCAGTAAACCGGCGCGGCGAATATGAAAAAACTGTTGTCCGGAAAGGGGCAACCATCGGAGCCAATGCTACCATTGTGTGCGGGCATGATATCGGTGAATTTGCGTTTATCGGTGCCGGAGCAGTGGTTACCAAAGAAGTAAAACCCTATGCATTGGTTGTTGGCAACCCTGCCAGGCACATTGGCTGGATGAGCGAATACGGTCATCGCCTGCATTTTGATGATACTGGGATAGCAACCTGTCCCGAAAGTGGTGATAAATATCAAATGAAAGATGAACAGGTTTTAAAAATTGTTGTTAATCAGTCATAAAAGGTTCTGTAAATGTCGGTTAATATCGGTTAATAATGATTAAAATTGGTTACTTATGATACACAGTAATCCTTACGAAAAGTTGGTATTTCATCAAAATATTTGTGAAATTCGCAGACTTATAGTCAGATTTACAAAAGAATTTCTGCGTTCACACTTTAGGTTAGCTTCACAGATGAATGATGCTGCGAGAAGCGCCAAACAAAATGTACGTGAAGGTTATAGAAAAGATTCGGCTGGTGAATTTGGAAGATACCTTAAGATAAGCGCTGGTTCACTCGATGAATTAGAAGGCGATGTTGATGATTGTTTTGAAGATAATTTAATTTTAAAAAAAAGATCACACTGTACTCAAAAATCTTTTCGGAAAAACAAGATTTCAAATGGATAAATATATTGCTCTCTGTATAGATTAGAACGAGAAGGTAAATGGAAAACACGATTTAATCGTAACCGTTATTAACTTATGTTAACCTTTATTAACCATTTTTAACTGATTAATTACAAATAATGTTATGGACAATAAAATAAATCGATTTGGCCTCATTGGTGTGGCAGGATACATTGCCATACGCCATGTAAAAGCCATAAAAGAAACCGGAAATGAGTTGGTGGCCACCCTGGATTTGTTTGATTCGGTGGGTTTTCTGGATGCTTATTTTCCGCATGCTGATTTTTTTCACGAATACGAACGCTTTGACCGCCATGTGGATAAGCTGAGGCGCAACAACAAAAAACTTGATTACATAAGCATTTGTTCACCAAACTACCTGCATGATTCGCATATCCGCTTTGCACTGAAAAATGACACCCATGCCATTTGTGAAAAACCGCTTGTATTGAATCCCTGGAATGTGGATGGCCTGGCAGAAATGGAAAAAGAAACAGGCAAAAAAATCAACACCATATTGCAATTGCGTTTGCATCCATCCATTGTGGCATTGAAAGAAAAAATTGAAAAAGGGCCGAAAGATAAAGTGTATGATGTTGACCTTGCTTACCTGACTAGCAGGGGAAACTGGTATCATTTTAGCTGGAAAGGTGACACGGAAAAATCAGGCGGTATTTCCACCAACATCGGGATACATTTTTACGACATGCTGACATGGATTTTTGGCGATGTGAAAGAAAACATTGTGCATGAACATGGTAAAAACCGGGCAGCTGGTTTTTTGCAGCTTGAAAAAGCCCGCGTACGTTGGGTATTAAGTGTTGATGAAAATGATTTGCCACATAATATCAGGGAAAAAGGACAGCGAACATACAGGTCCATTACGGTAGAAGGCGAAGAAATCGAATTCAGCAAAGGGTTTACCGATCTTCATACGCGCAGTTACCAGGAAATTTTAAAGGGCAAGGGTTTTGGTCTGGAAGATGCCCGCAAAAGCATTGAAATTGTGCATGAAATCCGCAATGCAACACCCATAGACTTCAAAGGTGATTATCATCCGCTTTGTCGTAAATAATCATTTTTATTTGTGAAAAATAAATCTATTTTAGCCCCCGAAATATATAACTCAAAAACAACACAAAATGTATAGTTCCATTATCAATAAAGAAAAGAAAATTGCTGTGATAGGCCTTGGCTACGTTGGATTGCCGATTGCACTTGAATTTGCCAAACATGTTCCCGTCATCGGGTTTGACATTAAACCAGAACGGGTAGAAATGATGAAAAAAGGCATTGACCCCAGCCGCGAACTTGAGGCTAAAGATTTTGAAAATAAAGATATTAGCTTTACGTCTGATTTGGAAGATTTAAAGGAGGCTGGTTTTTACATTATAGCTGTACCAACGCCCATCAACGAGCATAAGCAACCTGAACTTAAACCGATACTCAGCGCATCTGAAACCGTAGGAAAAGTACTGAACCACGGGGATTATGTTGTGTATGAATCCACAGTTTACCCCGGATGTACTGAAGAAGATTGCGTGCCCGTTCTGGAACGGTTTTCGGGAATGACATACAAAACGGATTTTAAGGTTGGATATTCGCCGGAACGCATCAATCCCGGTGATAAAAAACACACCCTGGTAAATATTACTAAAGTGTCTTCAGGTTGTGATGAAACATCTGCAGAAAACATTGCCAAGGTGTATGAAATAATCATAACAGCCGGCGTGCACAGGGCAAGTTCCATTAAAGTGTCAGAAGCAGCCAAAATTATGGAGAATACACAGCGTGATGTCAACATTGCCTTGATGAATGAACTATCCATGATTTTCAATAAAATTGGCATCAATACATTTGAAGTGCTGGACGCTGCCGGTACGAAATGGAATTTCCTCCCTTTTGTCCCCGGCCTTGTAGGTGGACATTGCATTGGTGTTGATCCGTATTACCTGCTTCATAAAGCCAAACAACTTGGCCATCATGCCCAGATCATCAACTCCGGACGAGCTATAAACGATAGCATGGGGGCTTATGTGACTAAAGAAACCATTAAATTGATGCTGGCTCAGGATAAAGTGTTATCAAATGCCAAAGTACTTGTGATGGGACTTACCTTTAAAGAAAATGTCTCTGATATACGTAATACCAGGGTGATTGACATCCTTCAGGAGCTCAATGATTATAAAGTTAAATACGATATCGTAGATGCCTACGCCAATACTGAAGAAGTTAGAGAAGAATACGACATTGAGCTTAACGAAATTGGAGATAATTATGATGCCATCATTTTGGCGGTAAATCATGATGAATATACACGCCTGAACGAAGATTTTTTCCAGTCAATCAGTGCCGGAAAAGGTATTTTAGTGGACATCAAAGCGATATTCAAAGACCGCATTAAAAAGATGACATACTGGAGTCTGTAATTTCACAAACTCAAACGGCTTTTCAAAAGCTTAATTATTGTTAGAAAAGCTGTTGTCGGATAGAGGAACAATCAAGCATGAAACATTTGCTCTATATAGTTGACAGGTTATCCATACTCGCCATATTTGTATTGTTGACAGGCTCATTGTTTGCATGTACAACTTTTCTTGTATCCGGCAAACATACACCTGACGGAAAACCGCTCTTATTTAAAAACCGGGATACTGGATGCATGGACAATGCGCTGGTGCTCTTTGAAGACGGTAAATACAAATACATTGCCGTGGTCAATGGCAATGAAAGCTGGGATAAGGAAGTCTGGGGCGGATACAATGAAACCGGCTTTGCCATTGTCAATACCGCTGCTTACAACAACACTACCAACGACACAACAGAATTCAAAGACCAGGAAGGCGTGGTGATGAAAATGGCGCTGCAACATTGCAGGACCTTGCAGGATTTTGAACGCCTGCTTGATACCCTGAACAAGCCCATGGGGGTGGATTCTAATTTTGGTGTGATTGATACTTACGGAGGTGCATCATATTATGAAACCGGAAACTACAATTACACAAAATTTGATGCCAACGACCCTGATGTTGCGCCTCGCGGCTTTTTGGTCAGAACCAATTTTTCTGTGAGTGGAGATACCACTGAAGGGTATGGATTTATACGGTACAATACAGCTTTCCAGGCGCTCAATGAAGACCTTATGCGCAATCAGCTGAGCCCACAATATGTGTTTGATAAGCTTTCACGCAACCTTTATCACTCCCTGACAGGAACCAGTCTGCGGGATAATATCCCGGTATCACGGGATACCCCGGACCTCCGGTTTTTTATTGATTACATTCCACGGGTATCAACGTCTGCAGCCATTCTGATTGTGGGAACAGGAAACGAAAAACACGCAGATGAAGTCATGATGTGGACCGTGCTGGGATCCCCTTTGTGTTCTGTGGCGGTGCCGGTGTGGTTATCCGCAGGGAAGCCATTACCACATGTTCTAGCTATGAATGACAACCTCAGAGCACCACTTTGCAATGCTGCTTTGGCATTAAAACAAGATTGTTTTCCGGTGACCCGTGGCAGTGGTAAAAAATATATAAACCTTTCAGCGGTATTAAACCAGGAACAAACAGGGTATTTACAATTGTTAAAACCCATTGAAAACACCATTTTCGAAAAAGCTGAAAAGCTTTGTGTTCACATAGCCACAGGAACCAAATCACATGAGGAAATTCAGGCATTTTACACTTGGGTAGATGAATATCTGAACAACCTGTACAAAGAAAAATTCGATTGTCCCCTTGTGAAAAAATAAGCATCAAATAAGGTTTTGAAACGCAAACACAAGCACCATGAGAATCTGGTCACTTCACCCGCAGTATCTTGACACAAAAGGACTGGTTGCGCTGTGGCGCGAAACGCTGCTGGCAAAACAGGTACTCGAAGGAAAAACAAAGGGGTATAAGCATCATCCGCAACTCACTCGTTTTCGACAGGGGGAAAAGCCTGTGGATGCTATCCATTATTACCTGAAAATTGTGTGGGAAGAGGCCGGCAAAAGGAATTACAATTTTGATAAAACCAAATTCATAGTCGCATCCAAACCGCCACAAATTCCGGTCACAAAAGGCCAGGTGAAATATGAAACACAACATTTGCTGAATAAATTGCATGCACGTGATTACAATGTATATTTGAAATATAAAGATGATACGGACATTAAGCTGAACCCTTTGTTTTATTTGGTCGAAGGAAGCGTTGAGCCATGGGAAAAATTAAGTGTGTAAACCTATGATAAAACATATTACACAAATAGCAGTAACAACAGCAATATGCCTGGTGTTAATGTCTTGTGATTCCGCTTATTATGTCCCGGATTCACCACATGTACCATTGCTCAGCAACAAAGGAGAAGTACAGGCATCTTTTCAAGTTGGCACTGCCGGCAGTGAAATAAAAACTACATGGGCAATTACAGAACATTCCGCAGTCATGCTTAATGGTGTTTATGCAAAAAGTTTTGGAGGTGCACTTCAAACCCGGATTTTTGCAGAAGCCGGTTATGGATATTTTTATCCTCTTTCAGACTGGTTCCGCTTAGAAGCATTCAGTGGGGTTGGTTATGGGATAGTGGATTTTTATCCTTTTCATGAGCATCAAAATTTTTATTCTGATCCATGGGATCCACACTATGATATCCATCAATACCGTGGTTTTGTGCAACCCGCCATTGGTATTGTCACTCCTTTTATCGACAATGGCCTGGCAGCCAGAATATCTGTACTGGACCATCATCAACCGGGATTGAATGTTGCCAACCTGTTTGTAACCCCTGTGCTTGTATCACGTAAAGGATATAAATGGGTGAGATTGAGTTTTAAGCTTGGCTATTCATTCAAATTTGGCCCCCTCACGGATACCAGAAGCATTTATGCCCGCCCATGGGTTTTTAGCTATGGCATTCAGGTTAATCTGAACAGGCTTTACAACGAGTTTTAAGGGTTAAAGGGGGTATAAAAATAAAAATCCCTGCCGGCTGGCAGGGATTTTAAAAAATAGATGTGATGCTTAGTGATGTTACTTGATGATTTTTTTAACGGTGCTTGTGTTATCAGCTTCAATGGTCAGAAAATACATGCCGGACGGCAAATCAACCGTATTAATTTTAAGGATAGTACGATTTGTTTCGATACAGCGTGAGATAAGTAATCTACCGGATGCATCAGTGATGTAAATGTGGCCGTTATCAAACTCACCACTGGCTTTAATAAACACATTGTCACGTACAGGGTTGGGATACACCTCAACCTGTGGTATTGTAGAGGCTGATACCGGCTCTACACTAACCATGCTATCATCCAGGACAATATAATCAGACAAGGTTGTCATGGTTTTAAAATCAACATCGCAATCAACGTACAAATACATTTCATACATACCGGATGTCATTCCACTCACATCACCGTAAGAAATTACCAGCATTTCATCTTCGCCTGTGCTGTATTCAATATACCAGGATGCATAAAGGATGTCGCTTTCAACCCAATAATCAATAATATGGGCAAAGATGATTTCATCTTCAACCAGGCATGTATCCATGTAAGCACCCATTGATCCTTCAAGATCGTACGGATCATCGGAATCATAAAGGGGAATATCAACACTGCCGTAAGCATTATCACCGGCATCGTCAGTTACTGTTACATATACGTTAAATCCGGGTTCGGCGCCGCTTACCATATCAGAAGTTTCAGACTCATCCGCATGAGTTACGTCAATGTATGTAGTAGAGCCATCGGATTGATACCAGGTATAATCGAATGGTGAAATGCCCCCTTCAATGTTCACGCTGACATCGGCTGTAACATCGCTTCCGGCAATTTGCCAGACATAGCTAAAACTTCTTATTGTCAGCTCTGTCGGTAGTTCGGATACGTAACCCAGGGTAATAGAAAGATGCTCCTCACAACCCCAGTCATCGGTGATTGTTACATTGTAAGTCCCTGACATTATACCTGTGTTGTCATGGGTGGTATTCCCGTCGCTCCAATCGTATGAATAGGGTGGATGTCCGCCTGTTACGGACACATCAATTGATCCATCAGATGTTTCTGATGTTGATGCCGGGGTAGTTGTATAACTGGCATAAAAACTTGCACAGGGGCCGGAAAGCCATTCGCAATCACTACCGGTATTTCCTACGTTATCGGTAACAGTCACACAGATGGAATCGGAAATGCATAAGGCATCCACCGTGGGTCCGGTTTCCCCGGTAATGACACCACTCTCATTAGACCATTCGTAAGTATAAGGTTCAATGCCACCGCTTACCATCGCTACTCCCACCATAGAACATGGTACCTCAGGGTCTGCCATCGAAAGTGACAGAGCAACTTCCAACGGATAAGGTGATGTGAGTGCTACACACTGGCTGGCTGTAAGTCCGTAGTCGTCAGTGACGGTAACACAATAGGTACCCGAAGACAATCCCGTGATTTCATAAGTTGTAGATCCTTCTGACCATGCGTAGGTGTATGGCTCTCCTCCGCCGGTTACCGTTGCAGACACATAGCCACTGTCATAATCTTCAGGATCAGCCCAGCCTTTGTCCAGGTCTATTGTCAAAGGGTCAACATCAACTAAAACATTGACGCATTGTGTTGCTATACAACCGGAAATTGTTCCCTCAGCTGTAACGCATACCTCATATACCCCCGGGTCTGAAAAAGTGTAGGTTGCAGGGGTTCCTGTTGCGTCTGTAATCTCATCACCATCAAAATCCCAATCACAAGCCGCATCAGCAATATCCGCCGTATCCGAATCAACGAACTCAACGTACATGGCTTCGACAGTTAGCTCATAACCATCAATGCTTTCATAAATATTCACTTCACATTCTGTTTGAGCAAAGCTCAGGCTTGTCAGGAAAGCCATTGGAAATAGAAAAAATAATAAACGTTTCATAGTACATAGGTTTTTAGGTTAATAAATATGTTTTTCAATCTTTAGACCAGAAAATATTAAAAGGTTGCATATAAAATGTCAGGCTCCCCGATATTAAGGGGACTTCTAATAATTCTTTCGCATCAAGATTTTCAGCGTTTTTCATAGACAATGCAAATTTTTGAAGCACTATCGGGATAATGC
>JAQIDD010000334.1 GCA_027858215.1 Candidatus Delongbacteria bacterium
GATACTGATACTGTCTCTAAAAAGTGGTAAAGTGAGCTTTTTCTAAATTAGAGTTTTAAACCAAAAAACTATAAAGAAATGAAAAAACTCAACTTTATACAGGAGCAAATAACAGAAATTTTATCAAAAATAACATCAATAAAAAAGAAGTAAACTATTACAATTTAGGTTCTGTAATATCCATAATTTCTTTTTCAAGCTTTATGGCTTTATCTTCAATGTCAGCGGCTTCTTTCAGTATTTTAGCAACAAAAGACTTATCCTCAAATCCGCCTGTATTAATGCGTACATTGAGATGAGCGCCACGAACACCAGCGACAGCAGCAATGGCTCCAACTGCAGCATCAGAAACCGAATTGGGATTGCCTATATCAGCCATGGCTTTCATCACTTCCATGCTTTCGTAGCACACTTTCATGGTTTTCAGCGGCACTTCGATAGCATAACGTGTGGCATCGTTGATTGCCTTTTTTCTGGCTACCTTTTCTTCTTCTGTCTTTTTGGGCAACCCAAAGGCATCCATAATCTTATTGAAAGCATGGGTATCTTCATCCACGAGGTGCAACAATTCATCGTGATATTTTTTTCCTTTTTCGGCCCATTGGCTAAACTCTTCCCAACGCTCATCCCATCCACGCTTGTGGGATGAAAGGTTAGCCACCATGGTACCCAGGGCAGCACCCAAAGCCCCCATGTATGCAGCTATCGAACCACCACCGGGAGCGGGGGATTCAGAAGCAGTCTCCCACATAAAATCCGACAGGTTCATATCCACCAGTTTTTTGGTATCATCCTGTTTTTGCATGGCATATTCGATGATTTTGTCTTCCGGTTTAAATTCATACAAATCATCCAGCCCCATGGATTTTACAGCTATATTAATTAGCTCCTTATCGGAAACACCAAGGGAGCGGTTTTGCTTTCTCAGGAAATACCGTCCGGCATCAAGCATAGCTTCCAGTGGCATAAGGCCTACAAGTTCCGAGCCGGTTACCCGCAATCCCCTTTCGGTGGCTTTTTTACAAACTTCATCAAACGCTTCATGAACCGACGTAACATTGATGTTAGTCAGGTTCATGGATATCTGTGCGATACCATATTCTTCAATAAACCATCCAATGCCTTTTACAGCCTTCAGGGTACCTGGAATCCAGACCTGCTTGCCGTTTTCATCTTTTACAAACGGGCCGGTAAGTGGATTGCCTTTGCGCTTTTTTCGGCCTTTCTCGCGTACATCAAAAGCCATTGCATTGGCACGTCGTGTGGAAGTTGTATTCAAATTGACATTGAAGGCCACAAGAAAATCACGTGCACCAACGGCGGTAACACCTGTTTTTGCCACCGAATCGGTAAATTCTGCCGGGCCGTAGTCGGGTTTCCATTCGTCAGTTGTTATACGGTCGGACAATGCTTCATATTCACCTGCCCTGCAATTGGCCAGGTTTTTTCGTTCTTCGGTATAAGCTGCATGTTCATAGCAATACACTGGAATGCCAAGTTCTTCTCCTACTCTTTTCGCCAGTTTCCGTGCATATTCCACCGTTTCTTCCATGGTAATGCCTTTCACCGGCACAAGGGGGCAAACATCTGTGGCTCCAAACCGGGGGTGGGCACCACTGTGTTTTCTCATATCAATCAACTCCGATGCCTTACGTATGCCACATATGGCGGCCTCCATAACTGGCTCTGGCTCACCTACAAAAGTCACAACGGTACGATTGGTAGCTTGTCCCGGATCAACATCCAGCAGGGAGATGCCCTCCACTGATTCGATAGCATCCGTTATTTGTTTAATCACGGACATGTCACATCCTTCACTAAAATTGGGAACACATTCGATTAGTTTTTTCATAATTTATTGTATTTTAAGATATTTGTTAATCAAACTTTATTACGAACCAAACACTTTTTTCAGTAAATCCGTTACGCGTTTTTCAGGATTTTCCCGGATTTGTTGCTCCTCATTAGCAATTAACACAAACAAACCATCAATTGTTTTCTCAGTTACGTATTCATCCAAATCCGGGTTTATTTCCGGATCCCCGGATATTATCCTTACCCTGTTGTATGTTTTGATGATTGGCTCCCAGTGTTTGGTAAGCTGCACCTGTGACGTCACTTTTTCAACTTCAGGATAACAAATATTTTCAAGTTCATCCCTGGTTTTTCGTTCAAAATAACGGGTAGCAGCATCGTTTTCACCTTTCAATATGTCACGGGCATCTTTGATTGTCATTTCTTTAAGCACTCTCATAAATATAGGTTTCACTTCTGTGGAAGCATTTTCAGCAGCCCGGTTCAGCGTTTTTTCAAATTCCTCAACCTGCCTTTCCATACCAAAATCCATGGCTGCTTCACGTACTTTATAAGCCTCCATGGGAAAATGCACTTTAATTTTTTGATTCTGATAAAACCCATTCGTTCGGGATGCTTTGTTTACAGAATTTACAATTCCGATTTCCAATGCTTCAGACAGTCCATCCCGGATTTCTGTCTCTGAAAGCCCCGAGGTAGTTCCGTAGTTATCCGGCAATTGCTCTAATACTTCACAAGATGTTAATAACCCGGCAAGAACACTCACATAAAAAATTGCTTTTATGTTCAATAATATTCTATTTTTGTACAGCATCATAATGGTTATAAATGTATAAAAATTCTAAATCAGTGCAAAGTTACAAGTTTATTTTCATAATTATGCTTGCCTTTTTTGTGTTGGAAAACCTCTATGCTCAATCAGAATGGGAACTGCAAAAAGAAACAGATGAAATTAAGGTGTATTTTAAACAATCTGATGCAGAAACCTATTGCGTTAAAGTTGAAACCAGTTTTCCCGTGCATTATCAACTCTTGATTGACGAGGTTTTTCAAAACATAACAGAGTATCCGGAATGGATTTACAGGTGTGCAGAAGCAAAATGGCTTGACAAAAATGAAGACTACCGTATATTATATACCGTTTCCAGTATTCCCTGGCCTTTTCAAGACAGGGATGTGGTAACAAAAATGTTGCATCCCAAAATCAAAGGAAAAATCATCATCCTGCACAGTTATTCAGTTCCTGATTATATCCCCGATAAAGCGAATTTAAAACGCCAGGAATTTTCTGAAGTGTGCTGGTACCTGACGCCTGGCGAGAATAATGTGCAAATTACATATCACCTGACGATAAAGGTCACAGAAAATATCCCTGACTTTATCCTCAAAATGGTTGCCTGCAAAGGCCCATACGAGAGTTTTAAAAATCTTCATGTCAGGTTATCTGAAAAATAACTATCCAGGCACATACAATGGTAACATCTACCAAATGAGAAAAAGATAATTGGATTACAGTTCATAAAAACGATAGCACGTTTGCACGATGGCGTGATTGCACGATGGCACGATAGGGAGGGGGTGATAGAGAGAGGGTGAGATGGTGTGATGGTGTGATTGTGAGGGGATGAGAAGGTAAATTTACACATTCATTGGTTACTCAAAAATTCATTACCCCAAACACAACTTTTTTTCAATTCATGCGTATATACTTTAAATCTCTGCATTATGAACCAACGTAAAGTAGTATTAATAACAGGTGCTTCATCCGGCATAGGATTGGCCCTTTCCAGAGAATATGCTAAGAGAGATTTTGCAGTGGTTATGGCTGCCAGAAGCAAAGATAAGCTTAATCAGTACGCAGGAGCATTGTCAAAGAAAGCAGAAGCGTTAGCTGTTCAGACAGATATTACTAACCAGGAAGATTGTAAAAACCTCATCGAAAAAACAATTGAAAAACACGGGCGCATAGATATCCTTATCAACAATGCAGGTATTTCCATGCGAGCTTTGTTCGAAGACATGGACCTCACCGTAATGCGTCACCTGATGGATGTCAATTTCTGGGGAACGGTTTATTGCACACAATATGCCTTACCATGGCTTGTAAAGACTGAAGGGACCGTAGTTGGAGTTACATCCGTTGCAGGAATACATGGTTTGCCTGCCCGTTCAGGATACAGCGCTTCTAAATTTGCGATGCAGGGGTTTCTCGAAGCCTTGCGTATTGAAAATTTACACAAAAATTTGCATGTTTTGATTATAGCACCGGGGTTCACAGCCAGTAATGTAAGAAAATCAGCACTTACTGCTGATGGCACACCACAGGGAACATCCCCGCGTGACGAAAGCAACATGATGTCCCCAGAAAAAGTCGCCCGGAAAATATACAAAGCCATACGGCAACGGCGGCGGTTTGTTGTACTTACCACAGCCGGGGTTATTACAAATCTTGTCAAAAAGTTCTGGCCTGCATTTCTTGACCGGGCATTTTTCAAAGCCATGAAAAACGAACCCGATTCACCATTAAAATAATTTTTTATTTTCGTTTTACCAATATTAACCACTTAATGACCTGAGATATGAGAAAATATTTACCTGCTTTTTTAATGATGTTATTTGCTTCGGGTATAAACGCTCAAACTTATTCTGTAGAAGTAAAAGTAAACAATGTAAAATCAGACGATGGATACATCAGTGTTGATCTTTATAACAGTGCTGAAACGTTCCCATCAGACGAAGAAGAAGATGTATTCATGGGGAAAAAGGCTAAAGCGTGCCAGGGAAGCACCACGGTAAGATTTGACAGTGTTCCTCCGGGCAAATACGCCATGGCCATATTGCACGATGAAAATGACAATGACAAGATGGATAAAAATTGCTTGGGAATACCTAAAGAAGGGGATTGCTTTTCTGAGAATGCAAAAGCAAATTTTGGGAAACCAAAATTTGAAGAAGCCGACTTCAGGGTGCGCGGGGATGTTTATACCACCGTTTTTATGAATTACTAACACATCCTACCCCTTGGTATTCATTGTTCCTGTACGGATAATCATACAACCTGTGGTATAACATCATTGCGATTTAACATTCTTACATTTTTTTTCAATATCTTTGTTCTCCTATGAAAGAACAACCGGTGCTATGTTTCGTTGATTTTACTGACATCACAGATAACCTGAAACTGTGGGCAGGATTTGTGCATAAAAAAACAGGACGTCCCATTGATTTGCTTTTCGTCAGGGATAACAACACACACATTGTGTTTGGCAGTGATGTTGATGATTCCACCATTGAAAAAAAACTGGATGCATTTCGGACGAATGCCGGCATCACATCAGGAGACAATTACATCAAAGAAGGATGTAATTGTACTTTGATCAGCAGTATAGCTGAAAGCAAAGATGCCATATACACCCTGATCCCGGTACACAAATACAACGATGTGCAGTTTTTAAATGGAAAAACGGTGGTAAAAATGCTCAGAAAATCCCGTATTCCGGGGCTTATTATTCCTGAAAAAAACAAGTTTACGCCGCCTCAATCAGTGAGTACGATAGCCAATTTTCGCCGGGCACAAAAAATAACAGCACCATGGTTGGTTCACCTGTCCAAATACCTGGACCTGAAAATCAACATGTTTATGCCTGCCAACGGCGAACAACAAGTAAAGCACAATTTTTCATTCCTCAGGCAATTTTGTGAAGATCATGGCATCACACCGGAACCCAATACATCAGCATCAGGCATAAAAACTGACAAACACCTTCTGAAGCAGCTTATAGGAAACATTCACATGCTTCATTTGGGTCCTCAACCCGGTTTTTTTGACCGTTTATTTGGGGATAATGATGCCAGGCTTGTTTCCAATAAGTACGGGACACCGGTTTTTTGTGTCAATTCACGTGATGACCTGCTTGTTCCTTGTACATAAAAGGAACATTGAGATAATTTCAGGCATATTCCTTGTGCATAGATGAAATATACATAATTTTGTAAGCTTTTATTTGATTACCGCTCAGCAATGAAATTATAATATGCAACAAAATACACTGATTGCCAAAACGCTTTATGGCCTTGAAGACATCTTATCTCAGGAATTAAAAGCCCTTGATGCAAAACACATACAAATACGTAACCGGGCCGTTGAATTTCAAGGAGACAATGCTATGCTCTACAAGGCAAATCTTCATCTACGTACAGCATTGAGCGTACTGAAACCCATTGAAAAATTTTATGCACACGATCCAGACCGGCTGTACCGACGGGCAAAACGCATTGAATGGGATTCGTATTTTTCACCTGACAAAAGCATCCTCATTGATTGTGTAAGTTTTGGTGATAGTTTTCCACATACACAATTCGCTGCTTTACGTTTAAAAGATGCTATTGTTGATTATTTCAGGAGCAAGCACAGTACACGACCTTCTGTGGACAAGAATAACCCGGACATTCGGCTTGATCTGCATATTGTTGACAAACAGTGCCGCATTTCACTGAACAGTTCCGGCCAAAACCTGAGTAAACGGGGATACAGGAGAGAACAAACCGAGGCCCCTATAAATGAAGTGCTTGCAGCCGGATTGTTGCTTTATGCCGGGCTGGAAAACTATCCCGTGATTCACGATCCTATGACAGGAGCCGGAACATTTGCCATAGAAGCAGCCATGAAATCCGCAAATATCCCGCCCGGATTATACAGACACTTTAGTTTTGAACCGTGGAACGATTTTGATCCGGAGCTGTGGAAAAATATCAAATCCGATGCCATCAAAAACAAGCAAAACTTGTCCGGCGGAGCTGAGCGGAGACGAATTTCAACAGTTCAAATTACAGGATCAGACATTGATATGCAGGCTATTACTGCAGCAATGAACAACGCTGAAAGAGCCGGTGTGGAAAACCACCTTACGTTAAAAAACATGGATTTTTTTCAGTCCTACCCAAAATCAGACACCGGCATGCTTATCATGAACCCGCCTTATGGTGAAAGGCTGAATCAAGACAAACACATCACAGCGTTTTATAAAAAAATAGGCGATCACCTCAAACAGCATTATCAGGGGTGGGATGCATGGGTTTTCAGTAGCAATCTCAGCGCACTGAAGCATTTTGGATTAAAACCTTCGGTCAAAGCAAAATTTTTTAACGGCCCGCTGGAATGCCGTTTGCACAAGTACGAAATGTACAGTGGCAGCAAGAAAACCACAGACTCATGATACAGATGAAGCTTCAAACAGGAAGTCCTAAGATGGTGGTATATATTCGTATGTATCATTCGACAACTTATTTATGCCTGGACTATTACCATAGAATTAGTAATTATTTATGAACATCTCCTATAAAGAATCAAACAAAGTAAAACTTGGTGCGTGTATTTTCTTTGTGAGATTTTTTTATGTTAACAATCTTATTATAATTTTAA
>JAQIDD010000335.1 GCA_027858215.1 Candidatus Delongbacteria bacterium
GTGCAGCCAAAATTATTAAAATTTTTTTGCATTATCCCGATAGTGCTTCAAAAATTTGCATTGTCTATGAAAAACGCTGAAAATCTTGATGCGAAAGAATTATTAGAAGTCCCCTTAAATCAGTCCTATGTGTTCAAGTCGGTCAATGTCTTTTTTGGTATCTATAGACAAGGCTTCGTGCTCAGTCAGTTCCACGCGGATTTTATACCCGTTTTCAATCCAGCGCAATTGTTCTAAAGACTCAGCAATTTCAAGCGTGGTACGTTCCAAAGCAGCAATGTCTTTCAGTACTTTATAGCGGTATGCATACAATCCGATGTGTTTATAAAATTGATGATGATAAATCCACTTTTTCTGAAGTTTTCCCCTGATAAAGGGAATGGGTGAGCGGGAAAAATAAATGGCCTCTTTTTTTTGATTTATAATAAGTTTTGGTTTGTTCGGATTGAAAATATCAGCCTGATTGATGATGGGCTTTGCCAGTGTTGCAATCTGCGTACGCTTAAACCGGAACGGCTTTTTGATTTGTGCAAACTGTTCGGGTTGTACAAAAGGTTCATCGCCCTGCACATTGACAATCACATCAAACGCTTTGTTTTCAATGTCCCGGATTTTTTCGATGGCTTCAGCACACCTGTCTGTACCGCTTTTATGACGCCGTGATGTCATGATATAATTACCACCAAACGCATCCACTTTTTGTGCAATGCGCTTATCATCGGTAGCTACATACACCGTTTCAAACGATTTCGAAGCTTGTTCAAACACCCGCTGAATCATGATTTTCCCCTTGATATCAGCCAGCGGCTTACCAGGAAAACGGGTTGATCCGTAACGTGCAGGTATAATAGCAATAAAATTCATAAGTAAAATTTGCTACGAATTTAAACAATTTTTCCTATTTTCATGGTTTTAAAAGCAGGTTTAAAGTATATCCTTGAAGATAACATAAAAACAAACATTTACTATGGAAAAAACACGAATAGCCCTGGCTGCTGATCATGCCGGATATGAAATTAAAGAAATCATTAAACATTATTTACATCAATCGGGATATGAGGTAAAAGATTTTGGTACTGATTCAGATGAAAGTACTGATTATCCAGATTATGCTCACCCTTTGGCTGAAAGTGTAGAATCCGGGGTATGCGAGTTGGGATTTACGTTTTGTGGCAGTGGCAATGGTATCAGCATGACAGCAAACAAGCACCAGGGAATACGCTCTGCTCTGTGCTGGAATGAGGAAATTGCAGCTCTTGCCAGACAGCATAACAATGCAAATGTTTGCTCCATCCCCGCTCGCTTTGTCTCAGCGGAGAAAGCCCTTAACATTGCCAAAACTTTCCTCAACAGCGAATTCGAGGGAGGCAGACACAAGCGAAGGATAAGCACAATTAACCTATAAAAAGGGGTTGGGAATTTTAAACCCTGTTAAGGAGCAGATGCAGTATTAGTAGTTTCATGCATTTTTAATGCGTTTCTTCAACCGTTCAGAAGCGTGTTTCTGCAAATCTTCAATGTCATCGGTTTCATCCACAATTTCCAGGCCAAGGATCGTTTCAATGATGTCTTCCATGGTGACTAACCCGGCGGTAACGCCGTATTCATCCACAATCAGGGAAATCATTTCATTGGAATTTATCATTTTTAATACAGCCTGAAAACAGATGTACTTTCGGGCACAACCAGGATGTTTCTTTTAATTTCAGATATATATTTATTTGTTGTTTTATTATTGATGATGTCCGCCATGACATCCTCCTTTAGAAGGTATCCCGTAATGTTTTCTGAAGAATCTTTGTAAACGGGGATCCTGGAAAAACCGATATTCACGATTTTATCATAAAAATCCCTAACCCTGGTTTTTTCATCAATGCATTTCATCATTACCCTGGGAGTCATGATATCTCTGGCGCGGATAAACTGAAAATGCATCAGGTTTTCCACAATTTCGCTTTCATTTTTTTTCAATGCACCGGTTTCGGCACCGTATTTTGCCATGGCCAATACTTCCTGGCGGATTTCACTTTTTGACTTATCCGGCTTTTTGAATAAGGCAGTAACAAACTTACTCAGCCATATAAAAGGATACAACGGGGAGTAAATTTACCCAGTTTTTTCCAGTAATTTGCCCCCAGGGTTTTGGGGATGATTTCTGAAAAGACCAAAATCAGCAAGGTAAGGATGGCAGAAATCACAGAGAGGGAGGATCACCCCACAATTTTTGTGCCTGAGCGCCAACACCAGCAGCACCTATGGTATGGGCAAAGGTATTGAGGGTGAGAATAGCTGCCAGGGGATGGTCAATATTTGCTTTGAAACCGGAAAGCATTCTCCCATATCTTTTATTCTGCTGAACCAGCAGGCTTATATAACTTGGAGTAACACTTAATAAAGCTGCCTCAAGAAGTGAGCACAAAAATGAGATGCCCAGTGCAACAAATAAAAACACAAGTAAAAGCTCCATAACAACACAAATTTAAGTGCTAAAGTTATAAGGAACAAGAAAAAAAAGGGATCTTTTTCACTGCTTATGTTTGTTTCTTTGCTTTTTCATCCCTTATCTTTTCCAACACTTTCTCCTCGATATCCTTTGCTAGTGGCATGTATTTGTAAAATTCCATGGAATAATTGGCACGGCCACTGGATACATTCCGCAACACGGAAGCGTATCCAAACATCTCCGCCAAGGGCACCAAGCCGTTTAGTTTTTGAGAACCTTTCCGAAAACGCCGCATGGA
>JAQIDD010000336.1 GCA_027858215.1 Candidatus Delongbacteria bacterium
TTCTTTCGCATCAAGATTTTCAGCGTTTTTCATAGACAATGAAAATTTTTGAAGCACTATCGGGATAATGCAATAAAATTTGTTTCTTGAAAGAAAAGAATTATTAGAAGGCCCCTTAAGCAGTGAGGTCATTGTAGTTATGAAAGATGCGAAAATATTGATGTTGATTTTAAAAGCATGGTTTTGCAGGATTAACGTAGGAAAACCCATCCTGCTCATGGCATGCCTGTTTTTGTTGTCAGGAAACTTATCTGCACAAGGCAGCGATTACTGGGTATTCTTCAAAGACAAGGCTGGTGTGGATTTTGATCCGGCAACATGGTTTTCTGAGAAAGCTCTCGAACGCCGGCAGATGCAGGGCATTGAAATTACAGAAACTGACAAACCTGTTGTCCGTGAATACGTAAAAGCCGTTGAAGATATTGCTGACGAGATGCTGGGATGTAGCCGGTGGTTCAATGCTGCGTATATCAAAGCAAATCACACACAGGTTGAAACTATCAGGGAGTTGCCGTTTGTCAAAGCTGTTGAACCGGCTGTTGTTTGGGAGCAGAGTCCGTATGCTTCATCCGAAATGCTGGATGTGGATAATGAAGATTTGCGCCGCAAGCAACTTGATATGTTTTTTCCTGAAATTTTACACGAAAAAGGATTAAATGGCAACGGTGTCAGAATTGCAGTGTTGGATGGCGGCTTCCCCGGGGTGGATACGCATCAGGCTTTCAGCCATCTGAGAGACAATAATCAAATTATCAAGGCACATGATTTTGTTAAAGACAAAGAAACGGTCTTTCATGGAAACAAGCATGGTACTATGGTGTTAAGTTGCATAGCAGGAAAAACCGATAATGGACGGATGGGACTGGCTCAAGCTGCTGAATTTTTACTGGCCCGCACCGAAAAGAATTTTGAACCATTCAAAGAAGAAATATATTGGATGGAAGCAATGGAATGGGCTGATAAAGAAGGAGCAGATCTGATAAACTCATCTTTGGGATATACCTATCACCGGTATTTTAAACAAGCCATGGACGGGAAAACAAGCCTGGTAAGTAAGGCGGCCAATATGGCTGCATCCAAAGGTATTCTGGTTGTCAATGCAGCAGGGAATTCGGGAACTGACTCCTGGCATGTGATCGGAACGCCGGCAGATGCTGACAGCATACTTACGGTAGGTGGTGTTGACCCTGATGACCATTTGCACATCAACTTCAGCTCTTTCGGGCCTACTGCCGACGGACGTTTAAAACCAAATGTGTGTGCATCAGGTGAAGCTTTGGTGGCTTTTAAAAACGGATACCTCACAGCTTCAGGGACTTCTTTTGCATCTCCGCTTACATGCGGGTTTGCTGCTTGCGTAAAACAGGCTTACCCTGAATACAGTATTATGGAGCTGATTGACGTTATTCAACAATCCGCCAGTTTATACCCTTACTATGATTATGCCCATGGTTATGGCATACCAAGTGCCTGGAAATTATTTTCTAACAACAACCCGATTGACCCGACATTTGAGTTGAGGGAAACCGACAGCACCTATTCCGTTCATATCCCTGGGAAGATTTTCAATGGTACCGGCATGCATAATTCAACGCACCTGTTTTATCACCTGGCTGACAAAAAGGGAAAACTGGAATCTTACAAAGTGATAAAGGTTTACAACAACAACCCATTGGAAATTAAACATCATCAATTGGAAGGAAAATTACTCAGGATGCATTACCTGGGTTATACATTAGAAAAACAATTTTGACATGAAGCACATAGCATTTTTATTCGTATGTATATTGATCCTGATTTCTGCAGCATCATCACAAACGGTGGTAATCTTTGAAGACAATCCTGACAGGGTGTATGAAGAAACTGACTGGGGACCAAACAAACAGCATTTTGGTTATTGGTTTGTCAATTATGGATTGCCCGTGCCTATAACAACAGACAATCACCTGAAAACACTGTCTTCAGGACACTGGAATGCAGGATATGCTTACAAAATCAAGCTGTTTAGTTTTATGGATATTGCGGCAGAGTTGTCATACAGCAATTATTTTTATGCATTGAATAAAGATGCACGGGAAGATTTGATAGGTTCTGGCCAAAGCTGGGATAAGATAAGAACCAAACAGAATGGGTTGAAAGCTTCGATGTTTTTCCGCCTGTACATGAATCCTAAACGGGGCAATTATTTTGGCACTTATGTGGATCTGGGTGGCTTTATTGATTATCACCTAAGTTCCGGATGGGTTTACAAATATAAAGATGATGATTATAAAAGGATGTTGCGTGTTCGCCATGACGATGATTTTGAAACCTTCAATTACGGTCCCGCTGTTGCTTTTGGACGTGACCAGTTTTCCTTGTTTGTGCAATATAACCTGAAAGATGTTATCGCTGGTACAACTTTATATCCCGATATGCCACATTTTATTGTGGGATTGAAAATTAATATGTATTCTGCTTTTTAGTGCAAACCTATTTCAGGACGAAACTTCGCGCCTTCGTGGCTATTTAACCTTGACCCGTTGAAAAAGAAAAGGGCGTAGCCACAAAGACACAAAGGCACAAAGAGTGCATCTAAATATCTGATGTAATTCAAAGCATACCCACAGG
>JAQIDD010000348.1 GCA_027858215.1 Candidatus Delongbacteria bacterium
CCCGTCTTCGCAGGGTGACAACATCCAGGTATTGATCATAAAATTCAAGGCTGTCTTCTACCATCTTTATTCGATTTGTCATGCACATGTTTTCATGTGTCAGTTTCTGAGTCATTACAAATTGATGTATAAAAATGTACGAAATGCCTAATGCAATGCCAATGACAGCAGAACAAAACAACCTGAAAAAGGCATTGTTCCTGAACAGTATCCTGAATTTATTTGTTTTCTTTTGTAATACCATTGTTCTCACATTTCATTTCATGATTGTGCTGGTAATACACAATGCATTTCTCAAAAAATAGGGCGCAAATTTACAAAAAAGCTTTACATTTGTAAGCCGTATATGTATTAAAATTTTTGAAACGATAATATTATGACATCTAAACAAATAAGACAGCAATTTTTAGATTATTTTAAAAGCAAAGGCCACAAAGCAATTCCCTCGGCACCAATGGTTTTGAAGGATGATCCTACCCTGATGTTTACCAATGCCGGGATGAATCAGTTTAAGGATGTGTTTTTAGGCAATGCCGAACCGGTTAGCGACCGTGTATGTGATTCCCAGAAATGTTTGAGGGTATCAGGGAAACATAATGACCTGGAAGAAGTTGGACACGATACCTACCATCATACCATGTTTGAAATGCTTGGGAACTGGTCTTTTGGTGATTATTTTAAAGAAGAAGCCATTGACATGGCCTGGGAATTGTTTACCAAAGTGTATAAAATTGATAAAGACAGGTTGTATGTCACCATTTTTGAAGGAGATTCAACCGATGGCTTGTTACCGGATAGTGAGTCAGGCAGGTACTGGAAAAAACATGTGGATGATTCCAGAATTTTACCTGGCAGTAAAAAGGATAATTTCTGGGAAATGGGGGATACCGGTCCGTGTGGCCCATGCTCGGAAATCCATATAGATATGAGGTCTGATAAAGAACGTAAAGAAGAACCAGGTGAAAATCTTGTCAACAAAGATCATCCCAGGGTAATAGAGCTCTGGAACCTGGTGTTTATTCAATACAACAGGAAGGCTGATAAAACACTGGAAGCGCTGCCTAAAAAACACGTTGACACAGGCATGGGATTTGAACGCCTGTGTATGGTACTTCAGAACAAAAAATCCAATTATGACACCGACCTTTTTAAGCCGCTGATTCGTGAAATTGCTGCCATGGCAGGCTTGAAATACGGGAAAAGGAAAAAACATGATGTTGCCATGCGTGTAATTGCGGATCATGTCAGGGCGGTGATTTTTTCCATTGCTGACGGACAATTACCATCCAATGTGAAAGCCGGCTACGTTATACGGCGTATTTTAAGACGGGCTGTAAGGTATGGGTATTCTTTCCTGGGATTTAAAGGGCCATTCATTAATGAGTTGGTGGATGTGCTTGTGAAAATTATGGGAGAGGCCTATCCTGAGCTAATCAAACAACAAAAACTCATTGCCAGGGTAATTAAAGAAGAAGAAGCCGCTTTTTTCCGTACCCTTGACAAAGGCATGGACATCATGAATGGCATCATTAAAGATACGCTTGATAACAATTATCGGGTGATATCCGGTAAAGATGCATTTTCGTTGTATGACACCTATGGTTTTCCTTTTGATTTGACAGATTTGCTTGCCCGGGAACAGAATCTTGTTGTGAACCGTAAAGAATTTCATGATGCCATGCAGGAGCAGAAGCAAAGGGCGCGAAACGATGCTAAAAAAGATACCGGTGACTGGATCGTATTGCGTGAAGATAAGGAGGAAGAATTTGTGGGATACGATATGACTGAAGCCGATGTGGTGATCACAAAATACAGGGAGATAAAAAAGAAAAAAAGCAGCATGTACCAACTTGTGTTTAACCTTACGCCTTTTTATGCAGAAAGCGGGGGGCAGGTTGGAGACCGTGGTCGTGTCATCAGTAAAGATGAACACATTGATATACTGGATACCCAAAAAGAAAATAATCTGATCGTTCATATCACAAAAAAATTGCCGGAAGACCTGGAAAGCGAGTTTAAAGCGCAGGTTGATTTTAAAGCACGTCATAATTCAGCAAGAAATCATTCTGCAACACACCTTATGCACAAAGCCTTGCGGGATGTCCTTGGTAAACATGTTGAGCAAAAAGGATCACTTGTACATCCTGATTATCTGCGTTTTGATTTTTCCCATTTTGAAAAGTTATCTCCTGATGATTTGCGTAAAATAGAATCACAGCTGAATGAAAACATTCGTGAGAATATCCAGGTGGAAGAACACAGGAATATCCCTTTGGAAAAGGCTAAAAACATGGGTGCGATGGCGTTTTTTGGTGAAAAATACGGCGACCTGGTGCGTGTGATAAAATTCGGTGATTCTACTGAATTGTGTGGAGGCATCCATGTGATGGCAACAGGTGAAATTGGCTTTTTTAAAATTACCATGGAAACATCTGTAGCTGCAGGAATCCGCCGCATAGAAGCGTTGACAGGACAAAAAGCAGAACAGTATATCATGCAAAAAAATGATACGCTGCAAGCCATCGAATCAAAATTTAAAAATTCAAAAAACATCCTGCGATCTGTTGAAAATGCTTTAAAGGAAAATTCAAAATTGCAAAAAGACCTGCAGGCTGTACAAAAACAATTGATCGAAAAAATTACACATGAATTGGAAACACAGGCTAAAAAATTAGGAGATTACAAAATGATTGTTTCTACGGTGAATGTGAATAGTCCGACCATGCTGAAAGACCTTTCATTCCGTTTTCGCCATAAGGGAAATATTATCACTGTTTTTGCTGCCAACATTGAAGGGAAACCCAATATGGCAATTATGATCCCCGATAAACTGACAAAAGAAAAGGACCTGAATGCCGGCAATATTGTGCGCAACGCAGCCAAAGAATTCAAAGGCGGTGGTGGTGGACAGGCCTTTTTTGCTACAGCGGGAGGTGCTGATATAAATGGCATTGATGCAGCTCTTGCTTATGCCAGGAAACAGATAGAATCTGTGTTTTAAATGATTATTGTGGTTGGTAATTGTGTCAAAAAACATACGTTTTAAATTCGGTATTGTTTTACTTTTTTATAATTTTACATTGAAACTATTGTTAAGAAATAAACAATCAGACTGAATGTGTGGTATTTTAAATAATCGTATAATATCTAAAAAATCAGGAGGATATAACATCATATGAAATTTGAACCAGAAACCTATAGGATACGTGATGAGCGAATGAAGCCCTTTATTGACCCGGAAGAAATATGGGAATATATTGAGGATACAAAAAATCCGGAAAAAGCTGAAGTGGAAGCGGTAATTGATAAATCCCTGAACAAACAAAGGCTGAATTTAAGAGAAACGGCCATACTCATCAATGCTGATGACCCCGAACTGGTGGAAAAAATAAAACAAGGAGCCATGGCATTGAAAGAAAAAGTGTATGGCAATCGCATCGTTTTGTTTGCACCGCTTTACATTGGGAACAAATGCAAAAATGATTGTACATATTGTGGTTTCAGGGCTTCAAACAAAGATGCAGAAAGGCGGACATTGAGCGATAAAGAAATTGTAAAAGAGGTGGAAGCGTTGGAAGATAACGGTCAAAAACGCCTGATACTGGTGTATGGTGAGCATGATGATTACAATGCAGATTACATTGCTCATACCGTTGAAACTGTGTACAATGTTAAAAAAGGCAAAGGAGAAATACGACGTGTAAACATCAATGCTGCTCCCCTTGATATTGAAGGATTTCGTAAAGTACGTAAGTCAGGAATTGGTACCTACCAGGTTTTCCAGGAAACATACCATCCCAAAGCGTACAAATGGTATCACATTAAAGGCCCGAAATCCGATTACGAAAACCGCCTTACATCGCTCGACAGGGCGCAGGAAGCAGGTGTGGATGATGTTGGTATCGGGGCATTGTTTGGGTTGTACGACTGGCGTTTTGAAGTCATGGCCATGGTGCGTCATACCAATCATTTTGAAGCATGCTACAATGTCGGACCACATACCTTGTCATTTCCACGTATAAAAGACGCCTCTACTGTCAATGTGCCCGATAAATATGTGGTAAATGATGAGGATTTTGTCAAATTGATAGCTATTTTAAGGTTGGCAGTTCCTTATACAGGATTGATTTTGACGGCACGTGAAAATGCTGAAGTCAGAAATGCTGTCATGCGCTTTGGTGTCAGTCAGATTGATGGAGGAACAAAGCTGGAACTTGGTTCCTATGCTACCAGTAAAAATGAAAAACAGAACCTGAACAGGGAACAGTTTGCTATCAATGACAACCGTTCTCTCAATGAAATTATTGATGAACTGCTGGATAAAGGTTATCTCCCTAGTTTTTGCACGGCTTGTTATCGCCTGGGACGTACCGGAGAGCATTTTATGGAATTTTCCGTACCAGGTTTCATCAAACGGTATTGTACCCCAAATGCCATCCTTACCCTGACCGAATACCTGGTGGATTATGCACCTGAACATACAGCTAAAAAAGGATGGAAAGTAATTGATAAAGAAATCAAAAAACTGGAGGGCTTTGGACGCCTTGAGGAGCTGAAAAATCGTATTGAACGTATCAAACAGGGTGAGCGTGATTTGTATTTTTAATGCTTTAAAATAAAACCTATTATGGATGAAATAAGAATACTTGGAATTTATGTCATGGACCGCATCAAAGAAGCCGGTAAAACACAGCAGGTGTTATCGCGGTATTCCGATATCATTAATACAAGGCTGGGGTTTCATGAAGTGACTGAACAAACCTGCAGCAGGTTCGGGATGATTGTGCTTGAACTTGAAGGCGATAAATCATCCAGGGATGAGATTGAATCTGCTCTCAACGATATTGAGGGCATCCGTGTAAAACACATGAAATTTACAATTTAAATTCTTGTCAATTATGGATACTCATTTTAATTTTATAGGCATACTTGTACGTGATCCTGAATTGGATACTACACATTTGCAGGATACACTGACTTCTTATGGATGTAACATACGCACCAGGTTAGGATTGAACAGTACCGGGAATAAAAAAAACCCTCTCATATTGCTTGATTTGTATGGTGATGAACAAGAACAGAACAATTTGATGTCGGCATTAAAAGCAATCCCGGGAATAGAAGTGAAAAATATGATTTTTCAGGGGTGAACAATGCAAAAAGTCTTGCAAATATCCCGTGCTGCCAGTATCGGCTTGCATGGAACAGTGCTGATTTATAAATCACCGGTACGCCTGAATGTGGTACGGATTGCAAAACAACTCCAAGCATCTGATCATCATGTGGCCAAGGTGTTGCAAAAGCTTGCAAAAAAAAACGTCCTTCAATCATATAAAGGCCCCTCGGGGGATTTAGCCTTAACAAACCTGCTGGTGAATTATGCCTTCTTGAAATTTATGAGGCCATAGAAGGCCCATTGACTGATGGTATATGTCCGGATAAGGACAAAGATTGCCCGTTTCAACATTGTTTGTGGGGCAGTTTTGGTGAACAAACAGGGAAAGATTTTAAACAATATCTGCAGGAAACCGTTGTTTCAGACTTTTAAGGCGCCTTAATAAAAAGCATACCCCAGGGTGAAACTCGTGTAATCCGCTACATGTTTATGGGCTTTTACCTCGAAACCAATCAGTATGTTGGTATTATGCTTGTACCGCAATCCCCATTTGTGATACCACAAGTGCTCATCATCCATTTGATTGAATACATACCATCCCAGCTTTTGGCTGAATCTGAATTTTCCCATCACAAACTCATGGCCTGCAAACACACTCAAAATGTTTGGGTTCCCGCCAAGGTCATAATATTCAATTGAGCGGATATGCAGCCCGTTGAGGTTCCATTCAAAACCGCCAAGCAGGTTATTCAGGTTACTTATTCTCCTTCCGGCAAGCATTTCAGCGCCTCCGATCATGTAAATTTCTTTTAGATCATAGGTTTTTGATTTTGCTGTGAGATAGGCATTTATCCTGGTAATCCATTTGTTTGTAAATGTTTGCATGGGAATGCTGTCACTTCTGTTTTTTACATTTCCATAATCGGGCGAATAGTATAAGCCTATCCCGGCAGAAGGCCAGTTGATACCTTTGTTAGGGGCTTTGGATCCGCCATTGGAAATGTGATTGAAAGCAAAAACCACATCCGAAAAAAGATTATCATTGATCTTAAAATAAGCTCCGAGTGCAACCTGTAGGGAAGCATTGACATGCATAGAGTAGGATTGGTTTTCGGGGTTATGAATTTCATGATAAGGATTGGTGTTGTATTCCAGCCCGGCAGTACCCCTGATGATGGGACTTATTCTTTTGTCAGCCAACGCATGGTACTGTACATAATATGCCAGATGCACACCATGACCCAGAACATCGTAATCATAATTTTTATAGGCCAGCAAAACCCCGGTGCTTGGATAACACCGGCAGGTATTCCAGGCTTTTGATGAGGTGTGCCTTTTTGAATGTTCCAGCTCTATAGCCCATGGGCGGGAACCGGCAGTATTTTGTACTGCATCGGTATGAGCAAACACAGTACCATTGTAATGTTTGATACCATAGTGATGGTATGAATCCGGATATTCTACCGTATCCTGAGATCGAAGCATCACAGGAATCAGGCAAATGAAGAACAAACAAGTGTATGTTTTGAAATGTTGCATGCACTGGTATCGTGTTTCATAATCCTAAAACCTTAATAATTCACAATATAAAACTCCGTACGCCGGTTTTTAGCCCTGCCTTCTTCCGTTTTATTACTGGCCACAGGTTGATTTTCTCCAAAGCCTTTATAATCCATGCGCGATTTATCAATCCCATTGTGATGGAGGTAATCATATACTGCCCTGGCACGCTTTCTGGATAAAGCCATGTTTGCTGAAGCTTTCCCGATGTTATCGGTATGGCCGTGTATTTCAAATTCAATGCTTGGGTTGTCGTTAAGAAATTCTATAAAATTATCCAGCACAATGAGGCTTTTTACATCAAATTCATCAGACCCAAAACCGAAATAGATGTCATTGATTTTTACAGCCTGTCCTTTTTCTATGGGTTTTACTTCCATATCAACATTTAGGTTTTTATCCGTCTCAATTTCTTCAGGGTCGATGTATTTTGATGTAAAACTGTAGTTTTCTTTTTTTACCAGCATGATGTAATCATCTTCCTGTTCTTCATCCATTCGCACAGCAACAGCGTAATCTCCTGTTTCATCATTCACGATGCCTTCGGAAACTTCCGATGTATTGGTGTTTTTGATTTCAACATGGGCATCCGTAAGCGGAGTACCTTTTTCATCAAGAATTTGCCCCCTGACAAACAAAACCTCATCAGGCCTGGCATCTTCATACAATTTAAAGCTGAATATATCATATCCGCCTTTTCCTTTATCCGCCAGTTGATTTGATGCAAAATAGGCTCTGTTGCCCTGTGTGTTGACAACAAACCCCAGGTCATCTTTTTTAGTGTTAATGGGATAGCCAATGTTTACTGGTTTTTGCCATGCTCCGTCAATATATTGTGAGTAAAAAATATCGTATCCCCCAAGCCCGGCATGACGGTCTGACGAAAAGTAAAGTGTTTTATTGTCTGCATGAAAAAAAGGAGATTTTTCATTTCCAGCTGTGTTGATGGAACTACCTATGTTCTTAGCTTCACTCCATGTATTATCTTCCTGCCGTTCGGAATAATAAATGTCACTGGTTTGTTTATCACCATTGTTTCCCATGTTTTCAGGCCTGATGCTGGCGAAAAATAGTGTATTGCCATCGGGAGAAATACTGGGTTGACTTTCCCATGTCCAATGATTATTAATGTTGGGACTGAGGCTTATTAATTCTGTCCATCCACCTTTGGTCCGTTTGGACATATATATATCACAGTTACGGTAATCAGCGCTGACAAATTCACATTGCGTAACAAACAAACAGGAATTGTCAATGGTTATGCTTATGCCGCCCTGATTATTGCCTTTGTTGAATGGAGGAGGCATGGCCTTGCTGTTGCTGTAATGCATATATGTTGTATCAGCTTTATGTGCCACGGTAAATTCTTCGATCATTCTGTCTCCATATATGCTGTTGATGTCATTTTTCAGGTAACGTATTGTAAAAAACATAAGTTCCCCGTCAGGTGAAATAAGCGGCAGGTATTCATCATCGGGTGTTGATACGCCTTTTACAGGTTCAGGATTGAAGGGCACAGGCTTTTGCTTTAATTTTCGTATGGTTTTCAATTCGTCAATTATGCTTTTTGCTGCTGAATATTCGGGATATTCTTTGTTGCCGTGTTCCAAATAAAATTCCAGATATTCCAGTGCTTTTTCATCTTCTTTATTAAGGTAGAAATTTTCTCCAATCAGATAATTTACCCTGTATTCATCGTATCCGGGACAGATATTCACCACTTTTATCATGTAATTTTGCGCTTTGGCCCTGAGTGTTTTTTTTTGTTTTGGTAATGTTGAGTTTTGATATTGTTGATATGCAATATCAGCAAGCACATAATATGCATCAGCGAAATTTTGGTCTTCTTCTATGGCTTTCAACAGGTAGTTTTTGCTTTGATCACGGTCTTCATAATAGAGTTCGATGGCTTTATCAAAATGTTTTTCTGCTTTTTTATTTTCAGATATACCACAACTGTCACTGCGGGGCACCTGTGCACTAACCATTGTTTGAAAAACAAAGCCTGTAATAAATACAATAATGAAGGATGTTACTTTCATATCATTGATACTGCAAAAATAATGCTTAGCTTATTAACGCACTCATTTTTTTTAAATTATTTATCCGGAAAAATAAATCTCAGAAGATTACAGCATTGAGAGGATGGTAAAAAGAGCAAAAACAATGCTGGCAATGCCATTGAGTGTGCCAAAAGCCAGGTTTATCCTGGAAATATTGTTTGGTGTTACAATGCAATGTTGATAAATAAGTAAGGCTGTAAATAAAGCTGCTCCCAGCGAGAAAACCCAATTTCCCTGGTATATGATGCCGAAAACTAACAAAAACCCAGCGCTCAAAAGATGAGTTATTGCCGAAACAATAAGTGATTTCTTTCTTCCAAGCAGAACAGGCATGCTGAAAAGTTTGTTTTTTTTATCGAAACTTTCATCCTGCAATGCATATAAAATATCAAAGCCTGCAGTCCAGAAAAGAACCATTCCAGAGAGCAATACAGGAAGCAGCTCGAAATGAGCACTTGCCACCAGGAACGCTGCCGTTGGAGCAATGGCCAGTGAAAGTCCGAGAATATAATGAGATAATCCCGTGAATCGTTTGGTGTATGAATATCCTGTGATGATCAACAGTGCCACGGGAGATAAAAAGAACACCAATTGATTGATGAACCAGGTTATGCCAACAAACAGAATCATGTTGATGATTATAAAAGCCAATGCATGATTGGGTTTGATTATCCCCGACGGGATTTCGCGGGAGGCAGTGCGTGGGTTTATTTTATCTATGTTGGCATCGGCATACCGGTTGAACCCCATAGCCGTATTGCGTGCCAGCACCATACAAATAATCACAAAAACAACATCTTTCCATTCAAAAGGATAGTTGTAATGAAAGATAGCCAAAAAATACCCGGTCAGTGCAAAGGGCAGAGCAAAAATACTATGTCTGAATTTCACAAAGGAAGCGTAGTCGTTTATTTTGGAGGCACTGTGTTTAAAGCTGAACATGCTGTAAAAGTAATAAAAACCTTTGTTGTGAGTAAGGATGTCGTCAATTTGGATCCTGAACATTGTAGGTTTCTCTGAACAAAAAAAACATTAGTTCCTGACAAACGTGTTTTGTTTCATCAGGTTCGCAGTCAGGCAGGAGTGTATGGGAATAACTCCAATGGTATCGCCGGGACTGAGTTTGTGAAGTTGGGGATTTTTGCTTGAAATGGTACCGTGTTCTTGTGATAAAGCGGTAACGTAAGCTCGTGGTTGTAAGCGTTCAATATTATATTTTTCATCAACCAGAACAATTTCGCCGTAATGTGTCTGCCCGGTATCATTGATGCTTGATTCCTTTGACAAATGAACCGCACCACCATGAATGACAATTTTGTTTTGTGCTGGTTGTACCGAAAGCACCGGGACAGCCAGTAAACAGGCAATGTTTTCAAATTTACAAGCCCCCAATTGATACTGCATGTAATCGTAATACACAAAGTTGCCCGGGCGTAATTCATCAATGCCTGTAAAATCATTGCAGATGGCGGAAGAAGGTGTGTCACCCAGGCTAATCACAGGAGAATAATCTGCAAACTTAGCTTTCAGATGCCGAAGTTGTTGCAATGAATTTTTGTGCAATTCTTGTATTTCGGACTGGTTTTTAACGTGGTAAGTTTGCCCGTTATGCACCAAAAAGCCTTTGAAATGCAAATGACGTGATGACTGTAAGGCTATTATTATTGTGTGTATGCTTTTGTAATCATGGGCAGCCAAACCTGTTCTGTTGGCGCCGGTGTCAATTTTTATCATCACGTCCACCTTACTTGTGCAATGTGTATCCAGGTATTTTATGTAATTGCCTGATTCAAGAACAATACAGAAATTGCCGTGACAGGAAAAATATGCCAAATGGTGAGCTTGTTGCGGATTGAATAAGATGGCAAGGCAGATATCTGTGAATCCTGATTTTTGAAATTGATATGCCATATCCATGTTGGAAACAGCAATTTTGTCAATGCCTTGGGTCTTGAACAGCTTGCCAATATCTGTGGATTGATGGGTTTTAAAATGCGGACGGAACATCAGCTTGTGTTGTTTGGCTTTGTCCTGCATGCGCCTGATGTTTTTTTCCACAATGTTTTTTGAAACGATGAACAAGGGTTTTTCTGTTTCAGACAATTTCATATTTTTGTTAAGTTGAAATGAGGATAATAATAACAAAAAAACAATACATTATGAAAGATTTTATGAATGAAGCCAAATCCTTGTGGCCTGAACTGGAATGGATACAGGATGCAGATTTGCGTGAAAAAGTAACCAAAACCTGGGCACTGGCGCTTGAACGCAGTGTGCTTGATGCCGATGACCTCAAACGGATTCCTTTCACATTGCTGGCAGGGCCGGATTTGAAAGTGACGTTTATGGACCACAAGCAATCTGTGGTACACATTGCCAGGGATGCCGGTGAAAAAGTCAACAGCTTTTATCATGGCGAACTGACTGTGGATATGGATGTGCTCATTGCCGGTGCTATCCTTGCGGATGTTGGAAAATTGCTTGAATATGTGCTGGATGGTGATGGAAACGCTGTGCAGGGAAATTACGGTAAGTATCTGCGTCATCCGTTTTCCGGCGTTTCTCTTGCTGAAGCCTGTGATGTGTCTGCCGAGGTGTGTCATATCATCGCAACCCATGCCGGCGAAGGCAATATGGTGAAACGAAGTACCGAAGCTTACCTGGTACATCATGCTGATTTTATGACCTTTTTGCCGTTTAAAGAACGCCTGATTGTTTCAGACAAATAGTGGTTGTCCATATAGTTGAAATAATGGGAGCTGATTATACCGAAGTCCGTAGTCGGAAGTAAAGCATACATTAAAAAAAATTAATTAACATTGAAAATCCGACTACCGACTTCCGTCTTCCTTCTTCGGTCTTCTGATTGATGCTTTTAAATGAAAGCTGTATTTTATAAACAGACTCTAAAATATGAATTGTGAAGTCAGTAATTATAAACATAGGCGATGAAATTCTCATCGGGCAGGTGGTGAATACCAATGCAGCGTGGATGGGAGAGGAACTGAATAAAATCGGGATTTCTGTTGATAAAACCATCGTGATAAGGGACAGGGAGGATGATATTCATCAGGCTGTGGATGAAGCCCTAAAAACCGCGTCGGTGGTTATCATGACAGGAGGTATAGGCCCTACAAATGATGACATTACCAAAGAAAGCCTTTGTTCTTATTTTGACACCCGCCTGGTGTTTTCAGAGGAGATGTATAGCCATGTGGAGGCTTTTGTCAAAAAAAGGGGCAGGGAGGTAAATGAAAATAACCTCATGCAAGCCTATGTCCCTGAAAATTGCACCGTGCTTCCCAATAAGATTGGCACGGCGGCAGGGATGAAATTCACACAAGGCAATTCAGTGTTGTACAGCTTGCCCGGCATTCCGTTTGAAATGAAAACCATCATGCGGGAGCAGGTACTGCCCGAACTTGTATCATCATATCAACTGCCTCCTGTCATTCACCGGACCATCATGACCTTTGGCATTCCGGAAGCTTTCCTGGCAGAAAAACTGAAAGATTGGGAGAATAACCTGCCCCCTGAAATACAATTGGCTTATTTGCCATCGCCACGTGTTATCAGGATACGTTTATCTGTGTATGAAAATGCCGGATCCGTAATTCCACAATTGGATGATGCCATCAGCGCATTGCATGAAATCATCCCGGAAGCCATCTTTAGCGATATTGAACAAAACCTTGAAGAGGTGCTACTTAATCAACTCAGAAATTGCAAGTTAAGCATTTCAACGGCAGAAAGTTGTACGGGTGGTCTGATAGCTTCGCTGATTACATCCATACCGGGGGCTTCGGAAAATTTCACAGGCAGCGTGGTTGCCTACAACAACAACATAAAAACACAGATGCTGGATGTTCCGCAGGAGGTGCTTGAAACATACGGAGCGGTTAGTGAAGCGACGGTTGAGTGTATGGTCAAATCAGTAAAAAAACATTTTCACACCGATACGGCCATAGCGGTTTCGGGTATAGCCGGCCCCGATGGCGGTACAAAAGAAAAACCTGTCGGTACAACCTGGATTGCCGTGGCAGTGAAAGATAAGGTGATAAGCCGGAAATTTATGTTCGGAAGCACCCGTGAGGTGAACGTTCAAAAGGCGGCGTATTCAGGGATGTTTATGCTGCATAATGTGCTTAGGAATTTTAATAAACAATGATCTGTCAATAAAATCTGGTTTTTTTGTAAAAATATTTTGTTTTTAATAAAAA
>JAQIDD010000094.1 GCA_027858215.1 Candidatus Delongbacteria bacterium
ACGAAACGGTACCTTGGCCGAGTGGTTAGGCAGTGGTCTGCAAAACCATGTACGGCGGTTCGAATCCGCCAGGTACCTCAAAAGCCATTTGTCGGCGGGCAGATGGCTTTTTCCATTTATGTTCAGGGGATTTGATGACAACAATAAGCTTTGTGTACCACAACAACAAACAAAAGCTATTTGCGGTATTTGTGATACACTAGTCGGGGATAGCTATGTATGACAACTTTGGTATCAATTGTGGGAGTTATGCCTTTTTCAGTGTATATTCATACTCTTCCATCACCGGGTTGGCAAGCACTTTATTACAGGTATTCTCTACTTTAGCTTTGGCATCTTTTTCTGAAACGGCTTCGATTTCAAAACGAATGTGTTTCCCCATGCGCAGGTTTTTCACACTTTTGTATCCCATGTTATGCATCAGGTTGTTGACCGTTTTGCCTTGCGGGTCAAGCAGGGCTTTTTGTGGCATAACATTTATTTCAGCTATAAATTTCATAATTCATAAGGTTTGTCGTGAGCATTGATAAAATGATGAACAAAAGATAAAACAACATACAATACAATAACCATCGGTAAGGCTACAAACTGAAACAGTATGATCAACACTACTGCTGCAGCAAGAAATATCCAGACAAATTGATTGCCTTTCCATGACAGTCCATCAATTTTAAGGGAAAACATCCGGATGGGGACAAGCATCAATATTGCAGTTGAAACGCAGGTTACAAGCCAAAAAATGCTGGATGCTGTCATCTGAAGTAACCAGTCATAATTTGTCAGGTATATGCTTAAGATAATACCGGCGTGAAACAAAGCCGAAGCCGGGGCAGCCATCCCGACAAAATGGTTTTTTGCATGGTGCCTGACATTGAACAAAGCAAGACGTATCACTGCAGCAGCAGCAGGCAGAAAAACCAGGAACAACATCCATGTTGAAAATCCCCAGTCAAGTAGCAGCCTGTACATAAGAAATGACGGAGCTAGTCCAAAACTGATGGCATCCGCCAGGGAATCAAGTTCCACACCAATTTTTGAACGGGCATCTATCAGACGTGCTACCAGGCCATCGAACAAATCAAACATGGAGGCAGCCACAATAAACAAGGCCGCTTCAAGGTACATATTAAGGCTGGCAGCAACCAGAGCAAACACCCCGGCACACCAATTCATCATGGTAATGCCTGAGGGAATCATCCACCTGGCACTATGTTTGGATTTTGCCATGTTTCAAAAATAATAAAACTTTCTTAATTTTTGCTTAGCATTTTGTTTTTTCGGTGAGGATGTGAATAATTGCATCCCCCGCGAAAGTGAAATCAATATTTTTTTTATTTCAATCTAAAAACACCGTTCTGCTTCCGGCAATAATTCGTATATTGGTATCGCAAACGACACATGTTGACAAAACGAAACAACACATACCATCAGGCCCGGGACCTGGTAAAACTTTTACCGGAGAAACCGGGTGTATATCAGTTTTACGACAAAAACAACAGATTGCTGTATGTGGGGAAAGCCAAAAACCTTAAAAAACGGGTTAGCAGCTATTTCACAAAAAAACACGAGAACAACCGCACTGCCGTGATGGTCAAACGCATTCATGACATTAAGCACACGGTAGTTGAAACAGAAACTGATGCTTTATTGCTGGAAAACAGCTTAATCAAACAACATCAGCCACGGTACAATGTGATGCTAAAGGATGACAAAACCTATCCCTGGCTGGTGATAAAAAACGAGCCTTTTCCACGAGTGTTTCTCACACGAAATGTGATTAAAGACGGCTCTGAATATTATGGACCTTATACATCAGTGCGCATGGTGCGTACACTGCTTGATTTCATACGTCAGCTTTACCCGCTGCGCACATGTAAATACACCTTGAGCGACAAAAACATCAAAGCAGGGAAATACAAACGCTGCCTGGAATATCATATCGGGAACTGCCTTGCCCCCTGCGAAGGATTGCAAAGCAAAGCCGATTACGATGCAAACATCGATAATGTGCGAAACATCATCAAAGGGAACCTTAACGATGTACAGCACTACATGAAAAAGCAAATGGAAACCAAAGCGGTTGAATATAAATTTGAAGAGGCAGAAACGACTCGGCAAAAAATAGAGTTGATAAACAATTACAAAGCAAAATCCACCATTGTCAATCCGAAACTGGATAACATTGATGTGTTTGGCTTTGCAGAAGACCAACATTACAGCTTTATCAACTATTTGCGGATATCAAATGGCTCCATCATCCAAACACACACACAGGAAATCAGGAAACGCATAGATGAACAGCCTGAAGACATTCTGGCTACAGCCATGCATGAAATCCGTGATAAAGTAAATAGCACCGCCAAAGAAGCGCTTGTTTCCATGGAATTGCACTTTGTTCCCGAAGGCATGAAATTGACTGTTCCGCAACGCGGGGACAAAAAAAAGCTGCTTGATTTATCTGTGCGCAATGCAAAATACGCGATGCTGGAAAAACACAAGCAAATTGAACACACCAATCCGGAAAAACACCGGCAACGCATTCTTGAAACGCTGCAATCCAACCTTAAGATGGACTCGCTTCCCACGCACATCGAATGTTTTGACAACAGCAACATACAAGGTCATCATCCGGTAGCAGCGTGTGTGGTTTTTAAAAATGCCCGTCCGCAAAAGAAAGCATACCGGCATTACAACATGAAATCCGTTTCAGGGCCCGATGACTATGCTTCCATGACCGAGGTAATCACCCGCAGGTACAAACGCTTACTCGAGGAAAAGCAAAGCCTCCCCCAACTGATTATCATAGATGGTGGCAAAGGACAGCTAGGTGCTGCTGTAAAAGGCTTGAAAAATTTACATCTTGACGAAAAAATTACCATTATCGGCATTGCCAAACGACTAGAAGAAATATTTTTCCCCGCTGATCCGGTGCCGTTGTACCTGAATAAAAACAGCGAATCGCTTAAGCTTATACAACATGCCCGTGATGAGGCTCACCGTTTCGGAATTGCTTTCCACCGTAACAAACGCAGCAAGGCATTCATCACATCCGACCTGAGAAATATACCCGGCATCGGCGAAAAAACTGCTGAGATGTTGCTAAGTGAGTATGGTTCCGTTGAACGCATCCGAAAGCAACCTGTTTCCAAACTGGAGAAAATTGTTGGAAAAAGTAAAGCCAAACTTATTAAGAAACATCTGTAAATAACTGCTGCCTTCGTATATGCTTGCTTCGAAACGGATCAGCAAATCAGAAATGTCCCGAAGCCCCTGTTTACAATGCTTTATGGCTGATCATATTTGGATTCCCTCACCACTGAAAAACTGTTGATGATACTGTGTACATAGGAAATGAAAATAAATCTTATACGTTTTCAACTCCTTTTTGTTATCTCATCGGTCAGCACCTGTGCTTCCTATATTTTCAAATTCATTGCAAAATTCATCGATAAGACAAAAGTTTTCTGTAATTTTATCATGCAAAGCAAGCAGGTTTTGCTTGTTAATGTATTTTAATTTATTTGATAAAGATAGATTAACTTTGCTTTTTACAAAAATTGCCTTATTAAAACATAAAGTCAAAATCACGTTAAATAGTTATCTTTGAAGTGTTTAAAATTTACTACCCGTTATGATGAACATTATTCTTGCTGATGCAGGTAAACATAACAAAATGAAACCGCTGAGCTGGACACGTCCTGTGGCGGAAATCAGAACCGGCATCCTCACTACCAAAGAACGGTGGGACATGCTGTTCGGACAAAAATGCACATGTCTCACTGAAAAGTTTCTCCAGGAAAAATATCCAGTCAAAACATCAAAAAAGAACCTGGTGATCAATGCCGGAATATTACCGGATGAAAACCTGGTACAAGCTATAAAAAATTTAACCAGCGGCGCATTGGCCAAAAATGGAGAAATATTAGCCCGTGTTTGCAGTGATAATGAGGTAGAAGGGTTTGCACGTCGCACAGGTTCAGAAGCAGAATATTCCGGTGATGTTCTGATAGCCAATTATCCGTGGGATATTTTTACCCATGTGGGAGATATGATACAGTTTGATTTTGAATTGTTGACTGCAGGCCGAAAAAGCTGTCCCTTGCCGGAAACAAACATACATATTGGCAACAATCCACTGTTCATTGAGGAAGGTGCTGTGGTAGAAGCTTCTGTTTTAAACACAACCAATGGTCCCATATATATCGGCAAAAACACAGAAATCATGGAATCCTGCTCAGTACGCGGTCCTTTTGCGATGAATGAACACGCGGTACTGAAAATGGGTACTAAAGTATATGGTCCGACAAGCCTCGGCCCCTGGGTAAAAACAGGCGGCGAGCTTAACAATGTGGTGTTTCAGTCATATTCAAATAAAGCCCATGACGGATTTCTTGGTAATGCTGTCATCGGTGAATGGTGCAACATCGGGGCTGATACAAACAATTCAAACCTGAAAAACAACTATGCCAAAGTCAAAATGTGGGACTATGAAACTGGGCATTTTATGAAAACCGGATTACAATTCTGCGGTATGATCATGGGAGACCATTCCAAATGTGGAATAAACACCATGTTTAATACAGGCACTGTCATTGGGGTTAGTTGTAATCTTTTCGGTCAGGGATTCCCGCGCAATTTTGTGCCCTCGTTTTCCTGGGGCGGTGCAGGCGGATATACTGAATATAAATTGCACAAATCTTTGGAGGTTGCCAAAATTGTAATGACCCGGAGGAACATTGAGCATACAGACACCGACAAACGTATTCTTGAATATATTTACACGCAAACCCGGCATTACAGAAAAGTTTAAGCGCGATCTTCTCAAAAAGGGAAATTGAAAAAACACAAATGTTAACTTTATCAACCATTTATTAGAATAAAGTAATATTAAAACAACATGATACATCAAACATTAGGCTCATCAATATGTTATCATGGTGGCTAATGATTAAATCTTTTAAAGTTTATTATGATGAGAAATAAAAATGAGACAGAAAACAGCAATTTTATATTTGGGCATAATCAGGAAAATGCTGAAGTTATACCAATTGTTGCAGATGAGGATGAACAATCCCTGATGGAGACAGAAATACCGGATGAATTGCCTATAATACCCTTACGCAATACGGTACTTTTCCCTGGCGTTGTGATGCCTTTGACCGTAGGGAGAAAAAAATCCAAGCAACTGATAAACGATGTCAACAATGGCTCAAGGTTACTTGGCTGTACAGCACAAATCAACTCTGAAATAGACAATCCCTCACAAGCTGATTTATTTGAAACAGGTACGCTGGCCAGGATATTGAAGATCATTGAAATGCCGGATAAAACCATTTCTGTTATCATACAGGGGCTGAAGCGATTTAACATTGTTGATGTTGTAGCAACCGAACCATATTTCAGAGCAAAGGTCACATCCTTGCCGGAATTATTGCCTTATGAACAAGAAAATGAATTTTCAGCACTGGTTTCTTCAGTTAAAGATGTAGCCTTGCAGATAGTTAAACTCAACAGGGCCATTCCTCACGAAGTCTCTTTTGCCATCCAAAACATTCAGCGTTCTATATTTTTGATCAATTTTATTTGCTCTAACAGCGACATCAAACTTTCTGACAAACAGGATTTGCTTGAAATTGACGATATTAAAGAACGGGCTACAAAACTGCTGGAAACGCTAAAAAAACAAATTGAGCATTTGCGTATAAAAAATGACATTGAACAAAAAACCAAACAAGAAATTTCCCAGCAACAAAAAGAATTTTTGCTTCAGCAACAGATGAAAACCATCCAGGAAGAACTTGGCGGCAGCCCCATTGAGAAAGAGCTCAGAGAACTTAAGGAGCAAGCCAAAAAGAAAAAATGGAGCAAAGAAATCGCTGAACATTTTGATAAGGAAGCCAATAAGCTGCAGTTTATGAATCCTGCAGCCGGGGAATACTCGGTACAGCTCAATTACCTCAAAACCATGCTGGAAGTCCCTTTTGGGGAATTTACCAAGGATAATTTTGACCTGAAGAAAGCGGAGAAAGTGCTTAACGAAGACCACTATGGTCTGGATAAAGTAAAAGACAGGATTTTGGAACACCTTTCCGTGTTAAAACTGAAAGGGGATATGAAAGCACCCATTCTCTGCCTGATAGGGCCTCCGGGGGTTGGAAAAACCAGCCTGGGAAAAAGCATCGCCCGTTCACTGGAAAGAAAATACATTCGCATGTCATTGGGAGGGCTGCGGGACGAATCTGAAATCCGTGGTCATCGCAAAACATACATTGGTGCGATGCCGGGCCGTATCATTCAAAACATCAAAAAAGCAAAATCAGCCAATCCGGTGTTTATGCTGGATGAGGTTGATAAAGTAGGCAATGATTTTCGTGGCGACCCATCGTCAGCGCTACTGGAAGTCCTTGATCCTGAACAAAACGAAACTTTTTATGATAATTACCTCGAAGTAGATTTTGATTTGACCCACACTATGTTTATTGCTACAGGGAATACCATATCAACCATTAACCCTGCACTACGCGACCGAATGGAGATTATTTACATCAGCGGTTATATTCCAGAAGAAAAAATTGAAATTGCCAAAGGACATTTGCTTCCACGGCAATTAAAAAAACATGGGTTAAAAGAAAACCAGATTACATTTGATGATAATGCTTTAAAACACATCGTTGAATCCTATACAAAAGAATCAGGTGTCCGCAACCTTGAAAAACAAATTGCAAAAGTCATCAGGCGCATTGCAAGGAAAATAGCAACCGGAGAAAAACACACAAATACAATAAAAACAAATCATGTCAAAGATATACTTGGTTTCCCAAAATATTACAGGGAAGATTACGAAGGCAATGAGCTGGCAGGCGTGGTTACCGGACTTGCGTGGACACAATATGGCGGAGATATCCTGTACATTGAAACAAGCCTTTCACGGGGCAATGGCAAATTAACACTCACAGGCAACCTGGGTGATGTGATGAAAGAATCTGCAACCATCGCACTGGAGTATATCAAAGCACATTCAGATGTTTTGGAAACAGATCCCAAACTGTTTGATCACTGGAATGTGCATTTGCATGTGCCGGAAGGAGCCATTCCTAAAGATGGTCCCTCGGCTGGAATTACAATGGCTGCATCAATAGCATCTGCATTTACACAACGAAAAATAAAAAAGAAAACTGCCATGACAGGTGAAATTACCCTGCGTGGCCGTGTTATGCCTGTTGGTGGTATTAAAGAAAAAATACTTGCAGCAAAAAGAAGCGGCATCACCGATATTATACTGTCAAAGAAGAATGAAAAGGATATTAAGGAAATCAAGGATATATACAAAAAAGGACTGCGGTTTCACTACGTTGACACCATCCTTGATGTGCTGGATTTTGCCTTGTTGAAACAGAAAGTAAAAAACCCCAGAGACATTTCGATTCCGGAACAGGGTTATAAAAACAGTTCCCACGAACAATTCCCACAAAGACACTAAGAACACAAAGAAAAATAGTAAGCGAATTGTTATAATCCTTGTTTATCTTTGCGTCTTTGTTGGATAAAAAAATATAAAATTGTTCAATAATATGACAAGAGATGATATAAACCTGATGGCACCGGTTGGCTCATACGAGTCACTCATGACTGCCATTGAAGCTGGTGCTGATTCTGTTTATTTCGGTGTGGGAAAGCTCAATATGCGTTCCCGTTCATCTCACAACTTTGACCTTGATGATTTGCATAACATTGTTTCAACCTGCCTGAAACATGATGTCAAAACATACCTTACTGTCAACACGGTTGTTTATGCTGAAGAAATTGAATACATGCAGAAAGTTGTAAACACCGCAAAACACGAAGGCATATCTGCCATCATTGCTTCAGATATGAGTGTCATTAACCATTGCCGCAAGATTAACATGGAAGTACACGCCAGCACCCAAATGAATATTTCCAATGCTGAAGCTGTCCGGTTTTATGCCGATTATTGCGATGTCATGGTTACTGCCCGCGAACTCAATCTCACACAGGTAAAACACATAACCAAAACCATTGCTGATAAAAACATCACCGGCCCGTCCGGGAATCAGATTAAAATTGAAATTTTTATTCACGGGGCTTTGTGTATGGCTATTTCAGGAAAATGTTACCTAAGTTTACACGAATTCAACACATCTGCCAACCGGGGCGAATGTTATCAAACCTGCCGCAGAGCTTATGAGGTCAGGGATAAAGAAAGCGGATATCAACTTGACATAGACAACGAATACATCATGTCCCCCAAAGACCTGAAAACCATAGATTTTCTTGATGAGATTTTAGACGCCGGTGTTACGGTTTTGAAAATTGAAGGACGTGCCCGTTCCCCTGAATATGTAAAAACGGTAACTGAAACCTATAATGCTGCCCTCAATGCATATGTTGACAAAAGTTGGTCACAAGACAAGGTTCAGCAGTGGAATAACAAGCTCAAAACTGTTTTTAACCGTGGATTCTGGGATGGGTATTATCTCGGACAAAAATTGGGCGAATGGGCAGATAAATACGGAAACAAATCCACAAGTAAAAAACGCTATATCGGAAAAGGCATGAATTATTTTGATAACATACAGGTAGCTGATTTCTTGCTTGAGGCGGGGGAACTTCACAAAGGCGATAATATCCTTATCACAGGGCCAACTACAGGGGTAATAGAACACACCGTTGACGAAATTCGTGTTGATGATAAGGTTGTTGAAACAGCACCCAGACAATCCCGCTGTTCGTTCAAACTCAACAAGCTTATCCGCAGATCCGATAAACTATACAGAATTGAACCACGGCAATAAGCTAAGTTAATTCCATTATTGATGTAATTCAAAATTTGTGTTTAACATGTTCATAAATTTGCAAGGACAGGGTTACATCGAAAAGAGTGATGAATACAATTCTGATAAAAAATGAATCAACATTGTTTAGTTACAATAAAACTACGAATCTTGAATGTTTTCAAGTAAAACATCAATGCGTTTGAGGCTTTCCTCTTTTCCGAGGATTTCAAGGATGTCAAACACATGAGGCCCCTTGCCTTCACCTACCAGCGCCAGCCTCAACGGATTCATCACTTTTCCAAAACCCAGTTCATTGTTTTCAATCCATGTTTTAACCTTATTTTCCAGGTTTGCTGATGAGAAATCATCCTGTGCAGCCAGAATATCACGTATGGATTGCAATATCTCCGGGGTGTCATTTTTTACGGCTTTTTTGCGGAATTTTTGGTGATATTCGGAAGGCGCTTCGAAAAAGAAATCCGTTTGTTCCCAAAGTTCGGAGACAAAAGAAACGCGTTCTTTCACCAAGCTGACAATGGTTGTAAGCGTATCCATGTCAGGTTGATACCCTTTCTTTTTCAGCATAGGCATAAATTCCTCAGTAATGTCATGGTTGCTTTGGCGAATAAGGTACTGATGGTTAAACCATTTTGCTTTTTCGGGATCAAAACGTGCTCCGGCCTTATTTACTTTGTCAAGGTCAAAATGCGTTATAAGTTCATCCATTGAAAAGAGTTCCTTTTCTGTACCGGGGTTCCATCCCAGTAACGCCAGCATGTTCACAAAAGCTTCAGGATAATAACCATTTTCCCGGTATCCCTGAAACACATCGCCGGCTTTGGTTTTCCATTCAACCGGAAACACCGGGAATCCCATTTTATCACCGTCCCGCTTTGATAATTTGCCTTTGCCTGTGGGTTTAAGGATAAGGGGCAAATGAGCAAACTCAGGCGTGCTCCATCCCAGGGCATGGTAAAGCATCACATGCAGTGGGAGCGAAGGCAGCCATTCTTCACCACGTATCACATGGGTAATTTCCATCAGGTGGTCATCCACAATATTGGCCAGGTGATAAGTTGGTAATCCATCGGATTTAAAAAGCACTTTATCATCCAGATTGCCTGAATTGAAATGCATATCACCACGAATGATATCCCTGATGTTCAGTGTTTTGCTTTCCGGCATTTCAAACCGTACAACGTAAGCATCCCCGTTATCAATGCGTTTTTGTGCTGCCTCCATTCCTATGTTGAGGCTGTTGTCCAGCTGATGTCGTGTTTTATGATCGTAAGTAAATGTTTCTTTTTTACTTTCGGCTTTTTCTCGTAAGGATTGTAGTGACTCAGGCGTATCAAAAGCCACATAAGCCCATCCGTTTTCAATCAATGTATTCGCATACCTGCTGTATAGGTTGCTACGTTCACTTTGCCTGTACGGGCCGAATTCCTCACCTTCCTGAATACCCTCATCTATCTCAATTCCGCACCAGGCCAAAGCTTCCATAATATACTCTTCAGCGCCTTCAACATAACGATTTTGGTCAGTATCTTCAATCCGGAGTATCATGCTGCCGTCATGTTTCCGGGCAAAAAGGTAATTGAACAATGCAGTGCGCACACCGCCCATATGAAGCGGGCCTGTCGGGCTGGGAGCAAATCTCACACGAACTTTTTCCATAACATGAATTTTTTACGAAAATACAGAATTGCAGTGAAAGAAAAAAGAAGCCGCCCCAAAACAGGACGGCTTCTGCAAACCGTAAGTAAAAAAATCACAAATTTAGTTTTTCACAATGCTTAGTTCATCCAACAGGTTATCAGCATCAGCATAAACGTCAATTACCCATAAGATGTACCGTGTATCAACGATAATACAACGCTGAAGGTCTTCTTCAAATTCGATATCGCCACTCATGGCTTCTGTATTTCCATCAAAAGCAAGTCCTATTAAATTACCTTTACCATCCATTACGGGCGACCCTGAATTACCGCCGGTAATATCATTGTCAGTAATAAAACATACTGGTAATTCTCCCTTATCATTTGTGTATTGTCCGAATTTTTTATTTCTATATAATTCATACATACGGTTTGGAAGATCAAATTCCATATCTTCCGGATCAGCTTTGTCCATGACACCATCAAGAGTGGTGTAATAATCATAAACCACTCCATCGCGCGGTTCATAGCCCATGCAGTTCCCGTATGTGAGCCGGATGGTAGAGTTTGCATCCGGATAAAACTGAAAATCCTTATTGATTTCCATCACCCCCTGTACAAAATAACGTCTTGCCCGTTCAAGGCTTTTGGATTTTTCATTCATTTTACCTGAAACATTTCTGTACATTGAGAGGATAGAAGTTCCCATTTTATAAATGGGGTCTTTTTCCAGGGTTTTGGCTTTTGGGTCATCAAGAAAATCCATCATGCTTTCTTCATCGGCAAAAATGCTTTTGGGGTTGAAAAAAGACTTTGTAAAAATATCCTCTTTGTATTCTTCAAAATTGCCGTCGTATTTATCATAAACTTCCGCAAAAACCTCGGGGTAATATTTTCGGTCAATGTTATCAGCAAAATAATCAAACAAAGCAGCGATCAACATTCTTTCAGTATCAGGGTTGTAATTTTTGTAAAATTCTTTGGCTTTCTCTTTGAATATTTCGATTGCTTTTTGTCTCTCTTCATCCGAGAGGTCTTCATTTTTAAGTTGTTGCAAAAAACTTATAGACTGAAACGAAAAAATGGGTAAATCAGGGCCAATCAACAGTGCTTCAAGTAAAAACTGCCTTGCAAGTGCATCTTCCCTTCTGCGTTCATACACAACTTCAATGGTATCCAATACATCCATGTATTTTTTTGACTGAAGTTTTTCAGCCCATTCCTGGAACTTAGTTTCCATGGCCTGTTTCTGTCCCATTGTATTGAGTTTTCTCAGTGCAATATTTTGTTCATAAGAATACTTCCAATAATTTGAACTCCTCGCATATTTTGAAGCATATTGCAACTTAATTTTAGGATCTTTTTTCATGTCTTTACGCAGGATATCAAGTTTGATACTTCTGATGTTGTAACGCCATTTATTCACTACTTCCATGGTTTCTTTAAGACCATAAGACGTCATATACCGATCCGTACCTCCCGGGAAACCCATTACCATGGAAAAGTCCCCTTCTTCGATGCCTTTAATGGAAACCGGCATGTGGTATTTTGGTTTTAACGGCACATTTTCTTCGCTGTATGAAGCAGGGGTTCCATCGGGAGCTGTGTAAATTCTAAATATGGAAAAGTCGCCGGTGTGCCTTGGCCAACTCCAGTTATCTGTATCGCCACCAAATTTTCCGATATCTTCGGGAGGAGCTCCAACCAGCCGGACATCTTTGTAAATTATGTGTACGAACAAGAAGTATTGATTATTATCAAACATATCTGTTACGCGAGCTATATAATCATTATCTTTTTCTGCTTCTTTGATAAGTTCGTCAGAAACTTTCTTTATGGCTTTATTCCTTTCTTCTTCAGACATTTCCCCGGTAACATCTTTTAGTACCTTGGCAGTTACATCTTCCATTCTCACCATAATTGAAGCGGTAGTTCCTTCATTGGGAAGTTCTTCATCCAGGGATGAAGCCCAAAAACCATCCCTCAGATAATCATGTTCAACTGTGGAGTGTTCCTGTATCATTTCATACCCGCAATGATGATTTGTGAAAAGCAGGCCTTTGTCAGACACAATCCCGGCTGTACAAAAATGGCTAAAAGGCCTTCCTTCGTTGCCAAGGCCAACAATAGCATCTTTTAAGCAAGCCTGGTTTACATTATTAATATCTTCAGGAGTTAATTTAAATCCTTGTTCCTTCATTTCTTCATAATTCTTTCCAATCATAGAAAGCAGCCACATTCCTTCTCCTGCAAATGTATTTAACGAAGAAAACATCAGGGTGATGCCTAAAATAATACTGAGAATACGTTTCATACTTTTTGATTATTAAATTTGCAACTAATTTTTCTGTAATTTGTAAGGCTCAAATATACATTAGTTTTTTTAATTCAGAAAAATACAGTATAGATTTTACTTAAAAAAGTATTAATGATGCAGGAATTACGCAATACATCAGAGGCTGAAATTAAAACGTGGTTAAGCAAACAACAGGCCCCTGCGTTTAGATACAAACAGATTGAAAGCTGGTTGTGGCAACATGCCGTTGATGATATAGCACAGATGCAAAATCTGCCGGTATTACTCAGGGAAAAACTTGAAACTGATTTTTACCTTGATGCTATTGAGGCAATAAAAATCAATGCCAGCAATGATGGCAGCATAAAAGTAGCGTTTTCACTGGCTGATGACACATACATTGAGGGGGTTCTTATTCCATCTGGCAAGCGCATTACAGCCTGTATTTCCACACAAGTTGGATGCCGGTTGGGATGTAAATTTTGTGCAACAGGCGGTATGGGGTTTACAAGAAATTTGCATATAGGCGAAATATACCTGCAGGCCTGGAAGCTCAATGAGCTTTCAAAAGCTCATTATGACAGACATTTAAGCAATATTGTGGTTATGGGAATGGGAGAGCCATTGGATAATTTTGAAAATACCGTCTCTGCATTAAGGAAAATAATTGACGAAAATGGAATGGGCATGAGTCCAAGACGCATTACACTTTCTACAGCAAGTCTGGCTCCGAACATAAAAAAACTTGCAGACAGCGGTCTAAATATACAACTTTCTGTTTCATTGCATGCTGCTGATAATGAGTTAAGAAGCAGGCTTATGCCAATCAATAATAAATATGATCTTCAAGTTTTGGCAGAGTCTTTGCAGTACTATCATCAGAAAACGAAAAAACGGATAAGCTATGAGTACATATTGTTTAACGAGGTTAATGATTCCGTATCGCATGCAGCACAATTAGCTGAATTTGTAAAAATCACACCTTGTAAGATCAACCTGATTGAATACAACGCAGTGAAGGAAAGTGGTTTTGAAAAGTCGAACGAAAAGAATACACAAAAATTCATCAGGCATCTGGAAAGAAAAAACATTGTGGTGCAATTAAGAAACAGCAGGGGTGATGATGTGAATGCAGGGTGCGGACAATTAGCAAATAAATTTTAAAACAATGCCCAAAAAGTCACTAAGATCACAAAGAAAATGATGAGAGAATTGTTATAATACCTGGTGAACTTTGTGCCTTGGTTGGATAAAAAGTGGAATAAAAAAATTAGAAAAGGCTTTCAGGATGTCATTGATTTTATGGAAAGAATTTATGTGTGAAATTTTACTAAATGAAAATTATTTAATATTTTAGCGAACTAATTAATTAAAACCGAAAATTAAATTATTGGATTATGAAACGTATAGCATTAATTTTTACCGGACTATTTTTTTTCACCTTTTACAGCACAGCACAGCCTGTAAATTGTAGTTTTGGTCTTGAACAAAGCATAAGCCTGGAGCGAGGTGATTCATATCAGAAAATGGTAGGGGCAGATGATGCAGGGGTTTATGTGTTGCGTGTAGATTATCAAAATGACATTTGGCTTGAATTCTGGAATGGTGATAACCTGATACGAGAAACCAACAACAGGTTAATTTTACCATCCGTAAGCGGAGTACAGGCTGAGTTTAAGGAAATGTATTACCTTGACAGAAAGCTTATCATGTTTACAACCGTTACCAACGAATCAATAAAACAGAAGACTCTGTACATGCAGGAAGTAAACAAATCCGGCAAAATCATGGGTGACAGCAAACCAATCGGTCGTTTAACAAACCAAAATATTGTTGTTGACTTTGACATTAGCCTTACTGAAAACGGTAAAAAAATGTTTATCCATTATAATCGTCCATTTCAAGCTTACAATGAGGAACCTTTTTTCCTGAAAATATACGATCCTGACATGGAGGAGGTGCTCAATAAGACAATTAAATTACCATTGGTTGACAGGGAATTTGAAATCATACAATACAGGGTAATGGAAGAGCAAATTTTCATGCTAAGTAAGAAGAAGCCAAAAGAAGAAGGCCGTCGAAGCAAAAGGGGGGCACAAACCTATGAATATTCCATTCTTATTTATGACATCCCGCTTAGCAAAGTTAATGAGTACCTGCTTACTGTAGAAAAGTACATTCCTCAAAATGCCATTTTTGGTGTTAATGAAGAAGAAAAATTTGTGGATGTCATGGGCTTTATGGCTAAAAAGAACAAGGAGGAATATTCCGGCATTTTCCACGAACGCCTATATCTTGAAACCAAAGAATGGGCTCCGCGGGATAAAAAAACAACCTATCACACATTCGAGCGTAATGAAGAGCGTGACTTTAGATCTGAACACCTGTATCAGCGTTGGGACGAAATTTACAACTATGAATTAAGGGATCTTGTGTACCTGAGCACAGGTGATCCTGTGATGATATCAGAACATGTAAACCGCTGGAAAGACAGCATCGTTGATCCGCAGACCAAAGAAGTAACGTATAACCGTTATTATAAATTTAATGACATTTTAGCCGGCAAGATTAACCGTGAAAACAATTTTGAATGGATTGCCCGCATTCCAAAGTCCCAGGAATCTTATAATGATTTTGGAGATTATTCATCATTTAGTAAAACAGTCATCGGTGAAAAAATAAAATTTTATTATAACGATCACCGCAAAAATTTAAAATTGCTTGCCAACGATTTTTACATTCCAGGTGATTTAAAAGTCATTAAAAACCCGGAAGGCCGTGGTCGTGCAATCACAACCACATTGTTTTCAGACGGCAAAGTGTATGGAGCGTATATGTTTGGTGACGATTACAAAAAGAAAGTCATCAAACCTGATTTGATGACAGAACATGAGGGGACATATTACATCTATACCAAGCGTCGTAATGAAATTAGTTTTGCAAGGTTTTATGTTGAATAATAGAATGATGTTTTTATCTAAAAAGGCTGACACAAGTTTGTGCCGGCCTTTTTAATTTAGTGCATTTTCAAAAGTTTCGAACTTCAGAAAAAGTATTTTTCTTATTTGCGTGAGGGATAGAAGCGGCACCCTGCAACCGCAGGCAGTTATTAGCGGATAGCCCGACCCCGGAGCTTACGGAGGGGGCACGCCCAAGGGACAAATATCAAAATCCAAATTGCAAAACCCAAAAAACAACATTAAGCTGACAAAAACGGAGTATTAAAACCCGGATGTTCAACGTGGTCAGGATAGTGATACAATTAAATTCTGTTGTATGGAAAGCGTTCAAAATGCAAATCTTTAACAATTTTAAACAAGTTATCTTTGAACTCATCCATGTTTTCGCCGGTTTTCGCTGAAATAAACACACAGGGGATGTTTTCGCCGGCTACATACATTGATTTAAAATCATTTAGGCTGAAATTTTGTTTTTCTTTGGGTGTCAGGTCATCTTCATCTTTCGGTGTGTATTTAAAAGCATCTATTTTATTGAACACCAGCAGCACGGGAATGTTCCCGGCGCCGATTTCCTGAAGGGTGTTTTTTACTACTTCAATTTGTTCTTCAAAGCTGGGGTGGGAAACGTCCACAACATGAATAAGCAAATCCGATTCCCGTGTTTCATCCAATGTGGATTTAAAAGATTCTATCAGGGGTGTAGGTAACTTGCGGATGAATCCCACAGTGTCGGACAATAAAAACGGCAGGTTGTTGATAACTACCTTACGGACAGTTGTATCCAGGGTTGCAAAGAGTTTGTCCTCAGCAAAGACCTCGGATTTACTCAACCTGTTCATGAGAGTGGATTTTCCTGCGTTTGTATATCCTACTAAAGAAACACGGATAAGCTTTCCCCTGTTTTTGCGTTGCGTTGCTTTTTGCTTGTCAATTTTTGCAAGTTGTTTTCTGAGCAATGCAATTTTATTACGGACAATACGGCGGTCGGTTTCAATTTCACGTTCGCCGGGGCCACGTAACCCAATACCACCACGTTGCCTTTCCAGGTGAGTCCACATGCCCTTGAGGCGCGGCAACAAATACTGGTATTGTGCCAGCTCTACCTGTGTTTTGGCGTGGGCTGTACGTGCGCGTGTGGCAAAAATATCAAGAATCAGGTTGGTTCTGTCCATGATTTGAACCTGTAGCTCTTTTTCAATGTTTCGAAGTTGGGTTGGTGACAGGTCATCATCGAACAGGGCAAGATTAACGGTTTTGTTCTCTTTTATAAAGGCGTGAATTTCTTCCAGTTTTCCTTTGCCTATGTACGACCTGGGGTTTGGCTTGTTTTGTTTCTGCAAAAATGATTTTATCGGTGTAGCTCCGGCAGTGCGTGCTAACAATGCCAATTCATCAAGGTATTCTTTTGCCTGGTCTTTTGTTTGTCCTGCTTGTACTACGCCGATAAGTACTGCGTAATTCTTTATCTTCTTTCTTTTATTATCCTGCTGCATAAAGGTATATCAACAAAAAACCCCGATTAGTGAACCGGGGTCATATCTGATTCATAATGTTATATTAATACAATTTAAAATTGATAGGTACAATATAGGTTACCGGGACGGGTTGTCCTCTTTGCTGACCTGGTTTCCAGTCTGGTAATTGACTGACCACCCTTTTGGCCTCTTTATCGAGGTATGGGTCAACACCGCGGACAATGCTGACACTGGTAACATTTCCGTTTTTGTCAATAACAAATTGCACATATACTTTTCCCTGGATACCATTTTCTTTGGCAATCTCGGGATACTTTGTGTGTTTTGACAAAAACTTCATCAGGGCAGCATCACCACCGGGGAATTCAGGCTTGTCTTCTACAACGGCAAAAGCTATTGGTTCCACTTCTTCCTCTTCATCCTTGAATGAGCTCATGTCAATTTCTACTTGCGTGTCTTCGTCAGATTCAGAGTCTATATCAATATCCGATTCTTCTTCATCATCTTCCACTACAGTAAGCTCTTCAATAACCTGTTCGGGTTCGGGTTCTTCCTTTTTTTCAGGGGGTGGAGGTGGTTCCTCCTCCTGGAAAGTATTGATTATTTCTTCCTCCATCATATCTTCCATGTTGACATCCCCCAGCTGATTTTTGTTGAGCTCCGGTGTTCCCCATTCAAAAGAGAGAAGCACAATGCCTAAAACAAGAACAAGACCGATTTCAAGAAAAAGAACTTTCTTATTTTCAAGATTTGCTTTTTTAGTTTTCTTTGTTTCCATAGTATTGCGATTTTAAAGGTGTAAAAATAATGTTTTTCTTACAGTTTTACAAAAATTATTTTCCCTTTTATTGTAAGCTTGTGTTTTATAAACGTTCAGGCCGGTAAAATATTTTGCATGTGCTTTATATCATTTTTCTTTATGAATTGGATGCATGCAGGTGTGTAATTCCATAAAAAATGCGAAATTAATTAGTGTTTGTCCATAATGTCCAATATCTTCGTTGTAGCTCAAATTTTAAATCCTCGAATACGTTAGTATGCTGCGGTTTAAAATTTTCACACGCCTTAATCTT
>JAQIDD010000112.1 GCA_027858215.1 Candidatus Delongbacteria bacterium
ATCAGGCGGTGGTGGCTTGTTTTGTTGATTCCTGTGATTGGTGGGGCCCGGTTTTGTTTTTTTTAATCCGGCTTTTTTAGTGATAATTACAATTCAAACATTACGATATCTTCTTCAGTTATTTCCAAAAATAATTTGTACAGCGCTTTTTTACCCATGATGGATAACCAGGGAAACACTTCTGTGAAAATGCTAAAGCCTGTATTTGGTGATGATGCTGACATTGTCCATAATGTTAAGGAATTTCGTTTTGACACGATATCTATGAATCAGGCCATTATGATTCGTTTGGTTGTCAGTGATACCAGTATCATCAAAAAAATGCGAAAACATATTGAAGCATTTCTGGGAGCCAGAATGGATTACCAAAAACAAATCATAGAGAATTCCCCTGACGTGACAGATAAATCAGGAAAAGTAATATTGTCAGGATCACACGCTGAACTTATTGAGATGTATGAGAAAAAAATGGAATTGAAACGCCAGATGATTAATGATGAGCCGATAAGGGTATCTGCTAACATGCAGGCATTTCCTATACCCCCCAATACGGTTTTACAGGCTATCCTCTGGGCAGTGGTTTTTGGTATCCTTATGATAATTATACTGGTTTTTATTGAGCTTGACAGGGCCTCAAGACAACAGTAATACTTAGACTCTACTGAAAAACACAACACACAATAACAGTCAATGGTTTATGTTATTGATCCGCTCTAAAAATGCAGGATATATGCATTGAACTCTAAAAAAATTGTGCATTTATAAATAGCTTGATGGGACACTGGTGAACATCAGACTTTTTCAGCAGACCCGACTTAGTGGTTTTCTGTTATCAATGTATGGTTTTGTTGGTATTTTAATCAAATTTTTCCACAATGGATTTTATTTCTTCAATTTTTTCGTTCAGCATGTCTTTGTTGCTGGCTTCTGCAATAAGCCTCAGATATGGTTCGGTATTGGAAGGGCGGATATTGAACCACCAGTCCGGGTAATTCAATCTGTAGCCGTCAAAATCCAGAAAAGAAGCAGGTTTTTGCTGTTTTACAAAATAGTCTTTTACCGCTTCCATGGCTTCTTTTTTCTGGTTGATTTTAAAATTGATTTCGCCGGAGCTGTAATATTTTGATATTTCGGCAATGCGCTGGGATAACGATATCCCTTTGTGCTTAAGGTCTTTGAGCACTTGCAATACTATTAAACAAGCCAGCAGGCCTGAATCAGAATAGTAAAAATCTTTAAAATAATAATGACCGGCAAGTTCCCCTCCATACAAACCGTCAATTTCTTTCAATTTATTAGCGGCGTAAGCACGTCCCACACGCCAGGTGTGCATGTCAATGTCATATTTGCTGAGGTATTCGGCTACCGATTTGGATGTGCGAATGTCCTGAATGAGCTTTGTCCCTGGTTTTAACCGATCTTCAAAAAAATCACCAATAAAAGCGATCATAAGGTCAGGCGAAATAAATTCTGCATTTTCATCCACAAACATTACCCTGTCAGCATCCCCATCAAAGATGATTCCTATGTCTGCGTTTTTTGTTTTCACCAGCTTTTTCAGGTCTCGTAAGTTCTCCGGCTTGAGGGGATTCCCGTCGTGATTGGGAAACGTACCATCCGGTCTTTCGTAAATGTAAGTGGGACGATTTTTAAGCAGGTCTTTGATGAAAGGCCCGCCCATGCCATGGCTTGCATCAATGACAATGTTGAGATCGCTGATGTCGGGTTTTTATTGCCTGAGAAAATCCAGGTAGGTATCACGGTAATCCAGTGCCCTGTAAAAACCGCGTTTTTCAGCGGGAATCATATCTGCATTGTTTACAATAAGCTTTTCAATGTCTTTGAGGCCTGTATCATATCCAACAGGAGCTGCATCCGGACCTGAAACTTTAAACCCGTTGTATTCTGCCGGATTGTGAGAAGCTGTAATTTGAACGGATGCCGGAAAACTGTATTTAGCTGTTCCCCAATAAATCATGGGCGTGGTGGTGAGCCCTGCGTCAAAAACATTGGCCCCTGCATCCATGATGCCTTCTGCAAGAGCATCAAAAAGGCCTGGGGAGCTGTCACGCATGTCTCTGCCGATCAATACTTTGTCGGCGTTGAGAACACGAGGTATAAAAAACCCAATTTTATAAGCCAGTTTTTCATCAATATCCTGTCGGTAAATTCCTCTGATGTCGTACGCTTTGAATTCTTTCATAAAGTGTATTGTTTTTAATTATTCATTGTTTTCGTTATGGGAATGTGTTCTTGATTTGGGTATTAATTTTCCCAGTCCGTTTGAAAATTTGCCGGTAGTTGTGCTTGGTTTTTCTTTGGATGCTTTTTGCAAAGGATGGCCGTAAATCTCATTAACTATACTGCTGTATTTATTCAAAATGACTTTTCGTTTGAGTTTCAGGGTAGGGGATAATTCTCCTGTTTGGGGAGACCATTCTTCACAGACCAGCCTGAAGCGCTTGATCTTCTCATGTTCACCGAGTTGTTTGTTTACTTCATTGATTTCCTGCTGTATGCGATGAATGATTTGCTTTTGCTGAATGAGCTTAGCGTTGTCACGGTAATGAATTTTGTGTTTGTTGGCAAAAAAGTGGAGGTAGTTGAAATTGGGAGAAACCAATGCAGAAGCAAATTTTACATTTTCGCCGATAACCATGATTTGTTCAATAAGCGGTGATGCTTTGAATTTATTTTCGATGATTTGAGGTGCTATGTATTTTCCTGAAGATGTTTTAAAAATTTCTTTTTTGCGGTCAGTAATTTGAAGAAATGTGTTTTCCACAAGATGACCGACATCTCCGGTATGCATCCAGCCGTTTTCATCAATCACCTGTTTGGTGCTTTCGGGATCTTTGTAATATCCATGCATAACATGGGGGCCCCGAGCCAGGACTTCACCTTCATCGCTGATTTGCATTTCTGTGCATTCAAGTACCGGTCCTACGGTGCCAATACGGCACAACTTTCCACGATAATGATTCACGGCAATTACCGGGGAGGTTTCAGTCATCCCATAACCCTCAATTACATAGATGCCGGCAGCCCAGAAAAGTTTTGCCAGCCGTGATTGCAGGGATGCTCCGCCGGATACAACACAAATGATATTACCCCCAAAAACAGCCTGCCATTTTTTAAAAATCAAGGCACGGGCAACAGCAAGCCGCATCTTGTACCATAATGTATTATTGTCGGCTACATCGTATTTTTCACCCAGCCGCACAGCCCAGAAAAATAAGGGCTTAACTGGCCACGAAAGGTCTTTGCCTTTGGCAATAATTTTATCGTAAAATTTTTCAAGCAAACGGGGAACAGTATTGAATCCATGTGGTTTGATTTCCTGAAGGTTATTGACGATAGTGCCCAGGTTTTCAGCGTAATAAATACTTATGCCTTTGGATTGGAAGTTGTAATTCATCATGCGTTCATACACATGACACAGCGGCAGCACTCCCAATACCCGTTGCCCTTTGTTTAAGGGTAGAATTTTTGATGTTCCCAGTGCATTGCTTAAAATGTTTTTATGGGAGAGCATAACGCCTTTTGGGTCACCGGTGGTGCCTGATGTGTAAATAAGAGTAAACAAATCATCAGGTTCAATGCTGGCTTTAGCCTGTTCCAGTTTTTCGTTGATTTCTCTTTCGTATTCTCTGCCAAGATGAATAATTTCTACCCAGTTATTAACATCTTCAATATCATTTAATGTATAGACGTTTTCCAGGCCATCAATATCATTGATAATGGGTTTGATGCGTTTATACAGCATTTTGTCGGAAACAATGACAATCCTGGATTCGCTGTGTTTAATGATGTATTGTTGTTGTTCTTTTCCAATGGTGGGATAGATTGGAACATGCACCACCCCGGTCATAGCCATGCCCATATCTAAAATATTCCAATGTGGCAGATTGTTTGTAATGCTGGCTATTTTATCTCCTTTTTTGAACCCCATTTTCAGAAGCCCCAAAGCAAAAAATCTTGAATAATTGACGTAATCTGTTGCTGAAAATTTTATCCAGTTACCTTTATTTTTGTATGCCAATGCATCATCAAGATCTTTGTATTTTGTGGAGTATTGTTCCAGTAAATCAAAAACTCTCGTTAACCTCATAATAGAAAAAGAATGGTTACTAATTGATACTGCAAATGTAATAAAAACTGTTTAACGGCGGCCCCTTTCTCCCGGGAGATCACCAAACGGACATGAGCTGCAATTGATGGGATGTTTGATAAGGGTGGAAAGCCAGTAACGTACCCCCATCGTAAACGTAAATGTTTCCCATTCATGGCCATACATTACAGAGGCTGTGATATCCCAACGTTCGGTAAGAAAAAACTTGTATTCCAGTTCTCCCAGCACATAAAATTTATTTTCCCATTTTCCATTGAGATTGAAATTGCCTTCCTCTACATAATTATAGTATTGATGCCAGTCCTGCCTGAAATTGTAGGTTGGGCCAACAGCCAAATCAAATGATGATCTGAATATTTGTAAAATCCTGTATTTGATGCCGACATGAAAAAACAAAGCAGGTTGAGCAGCGGCATCCACATAAAACCCAGGCATAAATCGCCAGGATAATTTAGTGCCACGGAGGTACGTTTCAACGGATACCATAAGGTTTGGTTCCACCACCCATTGCTCGTTGGCATCAAGGGCATTTTCAAATAAATGCCGGTTTGGGGTTTCTAAAGGATGAAATCCCAGAAACCCGCCTTTCGGATGAATCATTGTCTGCGCAAAACAAGGAACAATCAAAACTGCAAACAACAAAGCAACCAATATGCGTTTGATCCTTATCATGCTGTAAAAATAATTAAAATTTATGTGCTTCAAGTGATATAAATAAAAAAACCGCTCCGGAGGGAACGGTTTTTTTTATCATTCTCTTAACCTGTGTTATTCAGTTTCCTGTATATCCACAATTTCATTCTCTTCCCAGATAATCTTAACATCACTGTCAATCATACCATGTTTTACGTTCATTGTGTAAATGGTTTTTCCCTCTTTATCAGTAGTAGATTTCACACTGGGTTCTTTGAGTTCATAAAGATCAAGGGGCATTTCGTCAGCCTCATAACCGTAAGCTTCAGCAGCATCTACAATCGAATTGGTGTTTTCAATTTTGGTCATAAAACCTTGCATTTCTTCAGAAACTTCAGTGTCTGATCCACCACCACATGAAGTTAAACCTACAGTGATTGCCAGTGCAATAATCAATTTTGTAAACTGTTTCATAATTCAATAAAATTTTAGATTTACATTAAGTTAATTGGTAGCAAATTTAAAAATAAATTTTTAATATGCAAGTAAATCAGGGCAAGTTACCGGATCAGGAAACATTGTTATGTTGTCATTTTCTCAAGCAAAAGATCAAACTCCTCAGGTAAGGGAGAAATAACCCTGACTTGTTTGCCTGATCCCGGTTCAGGAAAAGACAATTCTGAGGCGTGTAAAAACATTCTTCTGAACCCAAAAGATGCTGTTATGCTTTTGTTGAGATCCCAGTCTCCGTGTTGTGTATCCCCGATTATATCGTATTTCAATGATGATAAATGTTGCCTGATTTGGTGCCATCGTCCGGTTTCAGGTTGAATCCTGAGTAAATTCAGGTATAAGTCTTCTCCGGATTTATCCGTATCTCCGGTATAAACTGTTTGTAATCGTTCAAAACGGGTAACAGCGGGTAGTTTCTTCTTTTTCTTGCGATCATACACCGGCGTTTCAATGATGCCTTTTTCAGGCACATCCCCTTTTACAATGGCGCCATAGGATTTTTTTATTTCCTGACGTGCAAACATGGTATTGAAAAGTGCAGTTGTTTCTTTATTAAAACACAGAATTAACAAGCCCGATGTTTTGGCATCCAGCTTATGTGGATTGAAAATGTTTTGTTGCCATTGTTTTCCGGCGATCTTGTTTACATATTCAGCATCCAAAGTCATGTGCCGGTTTTTATTCACAGGTAAACCTGCTGGTTTGTCAATAACAACGTAATCTGTTCCTTGGTAAGCAATTTCCATATCCGGATGCGTTTAGGGCAAAGCTAAGCTTTTTTGACGTATGAAAAAACTTACCGCTTCGAAATATAATGGGTTAAAATCTTTCTGATATAGCGGTTTTGGCATGATTTTATGCAGAAATGCGCAAAAATCCATGCCAAAACCGCTGTATTGTTGATTTTTCCTGAGATGTCAGTTGTTTTACGGCCTTACCACTTCCACCCATTGCCCTGTATTGCGGGCATGTATGCTGTTGTCATACATAGCTTCCGTGTTGAATGCAGGGAGGTAAAATTTGCCTGCATAGCTGGCATTCAGCATCACACGGTAGGTTTTTGTCTTTCCTTTGTACAAATCAAAATAGGTATATACCCTGTCATCGCGGATATCCTGGAATGAATACGGAGATGTTTCTCCCATTTCGGTACTGAACAGACGGGAATTAATGATTTCCCAGCCAGAGGGGAATATTTGCGATAAGGCCAGTTCCTTGAAAACCGACTCAAAGCTGGTGTGGGAAATTTTCACTTCGCAAATGAAATCGGTTCCCTGTTCAATCTGTGCAGGATGTATGGTGGTGCCGTCAGGATACATGTATTTTACGTTCATGTTGAGTTTGTTGTGAGAAGCCGTCTCACTGCCTGCTGGCGGAACGCCTTCATGTATCAACCTCACAAAAAGGGTGCCTTCCGTGTTGTTGGTGATGTTAAAACTGTTGCCTTCAGGCTTGACACTGTGCAGGTGCATTTGTGCCATCGGGTTGTTACTTTCAATCCGGGTTTTATCGTTTTGATTGAGCTGATATGACACATCAATCTTGTCGGAAACGGAATAGGTATCAATGTAAGATGCCGTTGCAATCAGTGCATAAGCTGTTGTTTGAGTGCTCATCCAACTGTCTTTGCCCAACGTGGTAGCAATGGAGCGCAGCACATCAAAGGCTTCCTCTTTTTCATTCATCAGCACCAGGGTTTCCAATATCATGGCTTCGTCACGAACAGAAGATCCGAATGTAGCTCCGTAAAAATACGGATTTACTTTCGATTCCAGTCCTGCTATCAGGTTTGTTGCGATGCGGTGTTTTCCTGTCATCTCATAAGCTGCAGCAAGCCGCCAGGCTGCTTTTTCATACAGTTTGCCGGTTTGCCTGAGCCTGTTCATGGCTGAACGTTTTGGATTTCCTGACAAAGCAAGTGTATATAGCCTGTATGCCTGTATAAACTGTGATGTTTTGCCGTCGTTTGTCCATTTTATTGCTTTTTCTTTTTGATATTTTTCCCAGTTGCTAAGAAGGATGTCAGGTACTTCATAGCCCTGTTTTTTAGCCTCAAGGAGGAAGTGGCCTGCGTAATTTGTTGTCCATAAGCTGGTATTGTTACCTCCCGGCCAGTAAGCAAATCCGCCGTTGCTCATCTGGTATTTTCTGAGTTTTGAAATGGCTGTTTTGATGTTATTTTGGTGTTCCATTTTCTGCTGGGGTGTCAGTTTTGTGAATTTTTCCAGGTATAATTGTGGAAATGCAGCAGAAATAACTTGTTCGGCACATCCATGCGGATAATTCATGAGGTATTTCAAACGTTTGTGCAGGTTGATGGGAGGGATGGCATACACTTCGAGACTGGTATTTGCACTTTCCGGAATACCAAACTGTTCAAAATCAATGGTTTTTGTTTCGTTGCCGCCAATGCTGATGCCATCCACTTTACTCATTTTGGGGTTGGGATACCTCACGTCAATTTCGATGCTGTAAGTTGATTTTTCGCTGGCCGATGAAGCGATGATATCCACTTTTGCCACTCCTGTTTCTTTAGCAACGCTGAGCGGGAAATTGATGGTTTGTTCTCCCGGCTTGCTGAATGTGATGTTTTGGCTGCTTGCCGATTGGGGAATCAATAAATCATTGGTGTTGATTTTTACGTTTACATTTTTGACATTGTCCTCCATAGCAAACACGTTCACTGGCAACTGCAGGGATTCTCCCGGGCTCAGTACCCTTGGCATGTCGCCGAGCACCATCAGGGGTTTTGTGACAGGGGTGCTTTTTTCTGCATTGCCATAAGCTCCTTCTGTGTTTCCGGCCACGACCATAGTACGCACAGAGCCAACATACCTGGGTAATTTTATGCTATGGCTGTTTGTTCTACCGCCTTTCAAATGAAAAGGCCCGATGAAACGGACAACCGGCTCAAAACGGTTGGCTTTCCGTGCTGATTCTTTGTCTATACTGCCACCGCCGCCAATACTCAACAGCCTTTCGATTTTGCTGCCATAAGCACCGATAACCCACTCGTACATGTCCCATGTTCTGACACCAAGGGCTTCTTTGGCGTAAAAATAAGACCAGGGGTCAGGGGTTTCGAAATTGGTGAGTGAAAGCAATCCTTCATCCACGATGGCAATGGTATATGTCATGTCTTTTTTGTCCTTTTCTTTGACTTTAAGCTCCACTGTTGATTCAGCCCGGAGTTTGTCCGGCATGATGAGTTCAGGATGGAGGTGTGTTTCTTTGTCATCAATTTTAACAGGGATAATTCCATACATCCTTATCGGCCGGTCGTTGGTGGTTTGTTCGTGTGGTTGTAGGAGGGTAACATGCACATATACATTGGGGCTCATGTCTTCGTTAGCAATAAAGGTGAATTCCGTTTCTGTGGGTTCCGTTTCCAGCCAGTAATGGTCTAACACCCGGCTTCCATTCTCGATTGAAATGAATGCCCGGCCGTTTTCGCTGCCCGGTAATTTTATTTTTACCGTTTCATCCACCTGATACGTTTCTTTTTCAGATTTGAATTGCAGGATGTTGGCATTTTTTGCCTGATTTCTGCCCACCCCGGCATATTCTGGCCAGTCGGCATAGATACGTTGGGATGTAGCGTGACCTGATTTCAAATCTATGATTTTAAGGATATAATACCCCCAATTATCGCGGTTTACTTTGAAATCCCAACTGGCTTTGCCGTTTTGTGTGGTGATGATGTCTTTTTTAATGATGTCAATGTGTTCGGAGTTGCTGTAATTGCTGTTGTTGTTGTATGAATAATACCACCAGCTCCAGTCTGATTTGAGAAGTTCGATTCTGATGTCATGGGATGCAGTGACCAGTTTTCCCTCGTTGTTTACGGTAGCGATATCAACCGTATGGGTTTTTCCGGTGGGAAGGTAATTGCCGTATTCACGTGATGATTCAGGCAATTTCATCCCAACATAGGTTGAAAATGGATGATAGGGAACTTGTTGTTCTTTGATGCTGAAATTGCCCCCTTTTTCAAAGGCTTTTATGGTCAGTTTTGCCATTAATTTGCCTGGTGCATAACTGAATTTTGGTGTGGTGATATCTGCCTGTATATGTCCGTTTTCATCGGTTTTTTGTTCAAGTACTTCAGTTGTGTTGAAATCGAATGAACTGGTAATATCATCAAAATGATAATTTTCAAATCCATCGAATTGGGTTACCATGTTGTACAATGACAATGAAACCCTGACGTTAAGGTTTTTCCCTGGAGCACCGTGCAGCCAGCTTACCCAGATGTTGGACGGATTGATTTGGTTGTGGTAAAGGGCGTCATCCTGAAGGCTCAATTCAATTTTTAACCGGTTTGGCTTGATGGTTTCAACCGGGAGGGAGTGATAAAAGGTTTTACCGCCCACTCTGATACGTGCGGAATAATTGCCTGTTACGGCATCCCCTTCAGTGGACGTACGAAACACATGGAAATGCTTTTCATCCAGGTTTTGCACTTGTTTATCAACAAGCTGGGATTTTGGGTTGTATAATTCAAACACAACCGGATGGCCTTCCGGAAGAGAGTTATTAATATCATCAAGAATGAAACCCAGGTAAATAGAATCCCCCGGACGTCGCACCCCACGTTCAGTATAGGTGAATCCTTTCATGCCGTCACTGATATCGGTACCACCTACATCAAAATCACTGACAGAAAGGTTGCTGCCTTGTTTCAGTTTTAAGTACCCTTTGTCATCACCGTTTTTGGCGACAATAAAAAAGGCATCATTGTCTGTGGAGATGTTTTCAAAGCTGGCAATTCCCTTGCTGTTGGTTTGCTTACTTGAAATAAGCTGCTGTTGATAATTGTACAGGTCCACGGTTACTTTATCTAAAGGTTGGGCATCCATTAAATCCGTAACCACCACAAGCAGAGACTTGTCGTTGCCTTTTTTAGTAATGAGGCCGAGATTGGAGGCATATACATTTTTGGATATGGCCCTGCGAAACCCATAATAAGCATTGTGGCAGGGGTCATCACGGTGTTCCCAGTCTGACCATGTGGAATGGTAATAATGGTTATCATAATTTTCCCAGAACGCTTCATCATCAGTTGTTGTGCTTGTCAATGATTGGTCATTTTTATCCGTGCTAGTTTCCTCGCATGGATAAACAGAATGTTTTTTACGAAAGCTGATGTCAACCCTGTAAATGCCCCCGGGGTCAGAATTAATAAGTTGATTCAAATCCAGGGTATAACGGTTCCATTTCCCCAGGTCGGTAACATCGGTCTGGTCGAGGGGGATTGTTTTTTTCTTTATGACTTTACTCACACGGTTTAACTGGTAATCTTCGTCAAAATCGTTGACCTGCAGGTATTGTAAGATGTTGTTTTCAAAAATTTTGCTTATGCGCACATCAACTGCCCTGATGTTTACTGCTTCAAAAGGGAAAACCAGTTTGCCTTCAGCCTTTGGCATGATAACACCTGTGCCAACCAGCCTGACAGCCGGGGAAATTTGAACAAAATCCAGCATTTCCAGGTATATATTTTTGAAACGGTGTCCCAGGATATTATTTATGCCCTCACTGACAATAAACTTTCTTTCACCATCAATGCGTTCAGATGGATACACTTTGATGATATTGTCCTGTATGGAAAAAATAATCATGGCATCGTCTTGTAAGGTAATCAACCCGTCAAGCAATTGATTTTCCATAATGGGGTCGGAAAACTGGAGTTTGATGTATTGCTGGGGAGATTGAATGATTTCAACCGACATCAACAAAAAATCACTGAGTGAGGGGATTGAAATCTGCAATTCACCTTTCTTATCAACGCCGATGGCTTTCCCGTTGTAATGTATGGACAGGGATTCGGAGGTTTCTTTTCTGGGAACAGAATCAACAAGAAATTCAAATTGATTGACGCCTGTCTGAAGGCATGTGATTTCCAGACTTTTATCTTTGTACCTGGCGTCAATTAATTTTTCAATGTTTTCCAGGTCTTCTGTATCGGATGTTTTAATTTTTCCCCTGACTTGTTGCCAGCGGAGGTGTTTTTTGTCAATGGTTTTTATTTCTGTGACTTCAACGGTGAAATTCTGAGGTTTTGTTTTGATATCATATTCAAAAACTCTGATTTTTCGTTCAATATCAATGTCAAGTTCTACAAGCTTGAAACTGACTGTATAGGTTTTGTCCGATTCGAGGTCATTTTCCGGTGTAAACTGGATGGTCCTGTAATCTTTCCAGCCGGCTGTGCCTTCAATGCGTGGTGAAAATTTAAACAGGTCTGTTTTTCTGTTTTCAATGTCGCCGAGTTTTTTGGCAAAATCAGCCGTTAACTGAAATTTGATGGGGGATGATTTTGATATAATCCCTGAGGTGTAACCTGAAATATAAGGTCCGAATTCTGACACATCGGTTTTTGATTTACCAATGCCCAGTAAAATTTTGAGTACTACAAAAACAGCAAGAACGATGACAATAATGGCGGAAATCCAAATCCAGTTTTTCTTTTTCATAAGGTTGATTTTTAATTATGCATGATATAAAAGCAATAATTCCTAAGGTTTTGTAATGACAAATATACTATTGTTTTTGATATAATTAAAGTGTGTGTCCATAAGGTTCGAATATTTATTTATAATTGAATAATAGTAACTGATTTGTCGTAAGTTCGAAGACAGAAGACCGGGGTCGGAAATATAAAGCATACATTTTTAAAGTAAAAACGAATTAATAC
>JAQIDD010000355.1 GCA_027858215.1 Candidatus Delongbacteria bacterium
GTGCAGCCAAAATTATTAAAATTTTTTTGCATTATCCCGATAGTGCTTCAAAAATTTGCATTGTCTATGAAAAACGCTGAAAATCTTGATGCGAAAGAATTATTAGAAGTCCCCTTAAAAGCAAAAAGTATTATTATTTAAAAGCTGCTTCAGACAAACCTTCATCATCAAGCCGTAATTTGTCAAAATAATCCGGCACTTTTTTCCCTGTCAGTTTATCCACATACAGTTTAGCAAGGTATTGACTAAGCATAAATCCATGACCACGCAATCCAATGAACAAGCCCTTTCCCGGATCCACAATATACCTGGGTTCGACATAATCTCCAGCCCAGACAGCCTGGAATCCAACGCTTGACAATTCAGGTATCCAGTCAATGAACACTTCAGAAATAATGTTCATAAACGCTTTGGAATTTATTTTAAGGTTTTTATCACTCTCCTGTGGATCCACAGCAGGTGATGCACAACCAATTAACTGTCCTGTTTCGCCAAGTTGCTGACCATATACAGCAGAAAATCCTTTGTAATTCTGCCTGTCAATCATCATAGGCAAAGGTTTGTTATCAATCCCCATAAAAGGTATTCGCCGGGTAATAAAAGCCTGGTGCCTGACGGGATAAATGCCTGTATAGATGTCAAGTTTCCTGGCAAATTTGTCGGCTTCATGGCCAAGGGCATTGACGAAATGTTCCGTTTCATATTCCATATACGTACCGTCATGTAGTTGCACCAGGGCGATGATATTTTTACCATGTTGTTGCAGGTCAATCAAATTGCAATCCTCTTCAATGTTCCCTCCTGCTTTGACACCCAGGTAGCGGATGATATCCAGTGTTTTTCCCGGTGTAGCCTGCCAGCAATCGTTAGTCAGGAGGGCAGACTTGTATTTTTTTAGTGTGGGATTAAAATGGGGAGAAATGTATTTTGAAAAACCTGTTGGCTCAATCATAATCGCATCACTCCACTCCCGGGATGCATCCAATGACTTATAGGTTTTGTCATCGTGAGCAAAACTTACGTAATTGATATCACGGTAATCGATGTTGGATTTTTTCTGAAGGTCTTCAAATATTTTCTTATTGTTGATGGCAATATCGGCTAGTGCCGGCAGTGAAAAGGCTGGCCTTCCTCCGGCAATATTCCTCCACGACGATCCCCGCCCTTTATTGATAAGTACAGGCTCAAGACCGGCTTCGGCCATATAACGGAATAAGCCGGAACCTGCCATTCCTCCTCCTGCAATCAGACTTTTAACTTTGATTCTTTTCAGCTTTCCCTGAGTTTTTACTGGAATGATTTTCTCATCCTGCAAACGTGGATACATCTCTGACATAACAAGCTGATTAGACATCGGTGCCCGTGGAGTAGTTTCTCCAGTGATCTCAATACCATAAGGACCTATCATCTGGCGCAAGCGTTTAACACACCGATTTCCCCGGCACGGCCCCATTCCAAGCCGTGTTATGTGTTTTATTTCATCAACGGAAATGAATTCTCTGTCACCAATGACTTCCAGGATTTCATTTATCTTAACATCCTCACAATGACACACATACGTTTCTGCATGCGACTTGTCCTGTCCGGATTGCATATCCAATGGGTTGGGATAAGTTTCCTTCACGATAAAGCCCCTGGCGTTCATCAACTCATCACCGTGTATATCAGAAGTCTTCACTCGTGCGACATTGGTTTTATTGGGTTTTTCCAATATTTTCTCAATGTTGCCTTCTCCGATTTTTTCACCCTGATTGTTTACAATGAAAACTTCTTTTCCTTCTTCAGCCTCATATTCAATGGGTAAGAACAGCCAATCTTTTTTCAAATTGTAGCCAAAAATAGCAAGGCCCGGACACTGGCTGACACATTGCATGCATCCGGTGCACTTATCATAATCAATGTGGGGCGCAGTGCTAGTGGAAGATTTTGTAATGGCTCCAAAAGGACAGGCAAAAGCACAGGGGTTACATGCAAATCCGTGCAAACAGTCAATCAAAACAAAGGGTTTCTTCCATGCGCGCTCTTTTGAGGGCTTATAAGGCTCATCCAGCACACGAACCGGTTCCTGTTGCGAATCAAAATAATCTTTTGAGATTTGCAGGAATTGGTTATAATCGTATTTTACTTTCAGGTTATTGAGGATTTCATACGCAACCTGTTTGCCACGCAAAACGGCACTGGTCCCCTCTCCTATACGCAATGCATCGCCGGCAGTTTGCATATCACGTCCAAATATTTCTTCTCCTTTTTCTTTAGGCTGGTCATCCGGGATGAGACCTGTACATACATTGATAGCATCAATACCGTAAATTTCTTTTTCAGTTCCGGGAATAGGTTTGAAGTTTTCTGCCTTGGCAATGACAGCACCAATGACACCGGAATTATCTTTATTGGGAATGGCTTTTAACAATGTATATCCTGTCATTATTGGAATTCCAAGACGCCTTACGCGGTTGGCCTGAACAGGAAACCCACCTTCATGTGGCATGGCTTCAATAATAGCTTTGACATTAGCTCCTGCCTGCATAAGCTGGTAAGATGTGAGGTATCCAATGTTACCGGCCCCTATGGTAAGCACATTTTTACCCAGCAGGGTAAATTCTGTGTTCATCATTTTCTGAATCACGGCAGCCGTATAAACACCAGGCACATCATCGTTTTCAAAACCAGGCAAAAAAGGCACCGCTCCTGTGGCAATGATTAATTGGTCGGCAAGTACAAAAAAGATTTCATCGGTTTTGATGTTTTTTACGGCAAGACGCTTATCTTCAAGAATATCCCACACGACAGAATTCAGGTAAATACCTGATTTATCATCCCCGGCCAGGGTTTCTGCGATATCAAAGCCACGCATACCACCGTATTTTTTTTCTTTTTCAAAAAAGAAAAACTGGTGCGTTTGCATCACAAACTGGCCCCCGATTTTCTGATTGCTGTCAATGACAATGTTATCTATGCCATGTTGATTCAGCACTTCACGTGATGCTAAGCCAGCAGGCCCGGCCCCAATGATAACCACACTGGTTCGATATGTCTTATATGGATCAGTTTTAACCGGTTCTGCATTGGGTTGAAAATCGTTGGGAATTTGCTTTACTTCCTTAACGTTATCCACCTTAGTAATGCATATTCGCTTGACTTTTCCATCCACCAGCATTTCACAGGCCCCACATTTCCCTATACCACACTCCAGGGAACGATTTCTGTTTTTTATTGATTTTGAATGCACAGGAAAACCAGCCTGATGTAAGGCAGCTGCAATGGTAAACCCTTTTTGGGCACGAACAATATTCCCCTCATAGCTAAAGCTGCATTTTTCAGCTTCCGGAACATGAAGGATGGGATGTTTATCAATTCTATGCATAACAATTATGTTTCACCTTTAACTTGCTAAAGATGAACATAATTGATTTATCAACCAATGAGTTTTATCAGGTTTTCAGAAGTTTAATATTATATTAGGCAAAAGCAAGTTAAAAACCAATGCTTTCGTTTTAAAAACTACAACAATCGTTAATTTTTTTGTTCTAATTCATTAAAAAATGCCCTTAATTTATCTTTTCTATCTTCAGGAATTTCATGCCATTTGACGCCCTGCACAGCTCCATCAATGGAAAAAAGAATACTTCGTCCAGCGTTTTTGTCAATCTGTTTTACTCTTGAAAAAGCCTCTTCAGAACCAACTTTTTTCAACTCTTCCAGGCTACTGATCCCTACATTTTCCAGTTTTAATTCCAAAACCTTGCCAATGTTTAGTGATTCACTTAATTTTGTCATTTCTATTATTCTTTTTTGTTTATAGTATTACGCGTTTTAAATTGTATGTAAAAATACAAAATATAAATATGATTTAAAAATCATTTTCCTAAAGAATAAGTTAATATTATATATTGAGGTCTTAAATTTAGAATTTCAAGTTTTATTTAGAATACCACTTGAATGTATCATAAACACACCGGGGCCTTAACTCTTGTAACCAAATGAAATTATTAAACCTCATTTCCGTGGGATTTGTATCTTCTTCAGGAACTAAAGAGCCATCCGGTTTTCCCACATAAGCAATGCGTTCAATCTTTCCATCATTCCGGTATACAGTCATTTCAACACTTTTTTCCTGATTGACACCTATAATGTCATCTGATCCTTCATCCCTCACATAATAGATGGTCTGGGCATTTTCAGGAATATAAATCTTTGACAATTCATTGTTTTTCATTTGACCATACATGTTTTTTCCGCTAATCTGGGAAAACCGGATGCTATCTTCCTGCATAACAATAAGAGCATTGCGCAACATGTTGATGCTGTCAGCTTTTTTGTTTTTAAGAAACAGCTCAATGGTATCAGCGGTTATTTGATTTCCTTCAGACCACAATATCGGGTCATGGTACATTCTGATTAACGAATCACTTTCAGTGTAAATCAATGAATCGCATCTTCCCTGCATATCAGATTTAAACATTTGTACTTTATAGTACGTTTGAATGATTCGATTATCAAGTGAATCCGTAAACAGAAAAACGGTATCGCCGTGAATGTAGGTGGTATCAGTATTTTCATAATACATTACCAGTGCAGAATCTGTCATCATGGAGCGGTCTTCAATGTCGTTGTATTCAGCGTAATTGCCACTCCCGGCAAAATTATCCAGCGTATCAAGCAAATACACATTCCGCCATGCTTTACCATCGCCTGTTTTACTGTTATAAAAAATGGAATCTGCCCATAATGTCTGTGATTGTTGATACACAACGGTATTCTTTCCAAAAGCTGACAAGTCTTTTTTGGTATCGTACCATCCGGTGATGCATTCAATGCGGGATGAATCTGTAAGAATGGTTGTGGGACCAAGGAAATCTGTTATTTCACTGTTTGTGTTGTATTTAAGACTATCGGCATAAATTGTATAATCGGGATGTATAAGATGAACTGAATCCACAGCGTAATAATCTTCGCTTTCCGGATAATAGTATCCTTTTAAACTTGTCATCTCAATTTCCTGATGCAGCACTTTCCCGCCATCAAAGAAATAACCAAAGTTGGCCTCTCTGTCATAGTTCAATGAATCTGTAAACAATCTGGACTGTTTATGGATGAGAACCACGGAATCCCTTACTTTGGCCATTTTTGTGTTTCCATTGTAAGACATAAAACGTCCAGTCATTTTCAGGGAGTCACCCTGCTCCATTTTCACATTGCCAAAGGCATCCATGGAATTGGTAGGCACATAAAACCATGCACTGTCGCAATACATAAAGGCATCATCATGTTTAAATCCCACATTCCCAATAAGGCGCCTGGCATTGATTCCCGATGTTTTGTCAAAACTGGCCTTATCAGCAGAAACAATTTGTATTTTTTTATTTTCCTGGGCATGGGAAACAACCACCAGCATAAACAGAACAACACCAGTAAATATATATCTCAAAATGTTCTTCATTAGTCCTGAAGATAAGCATCAATAATTTCCTCAACGGTCAATCGTTCAGCTTCTGCTTTATAGTTTTTAATGATTCTGTGCCTCAGGATAATTTTTGCAACCGCTTTGACGTCTTCAATATCCGGCGAATATTTTCCGTGAAGCACGGCGTGTGTTTTGGCACCAATGACGAGGTACTGAGAAGCTCTCGGACCAGCTCCCCACTGAATGTATTTTTCTGTCATGGGTTGCTGTTGCGACAAGCCGGGACGTGTTTTAAACGCAAGTTCCACAGCGTACCTCAAAACCTGATCGTTAACAGGCACCCGCCGTATGAGTTTTTGAAAACCGATTATTTCTTCGGCAGTCATTACAGAATTTACCTGCACTTCTTCATCTGCAGTTGTTTTTTTCACGATTGTGATCTCATCCTCAAATTCTGGATAATCCACATAAATATTGAACATAAACCTGTCGAGCTGGGCTTCGGGCAAAGGATAGGTTCCTTCCTGTTCGATGGGATTTTGTGTAGCCAGCACAAAAAACGGCTCATCCAGCTTATAATGGGTTCCAGCAGCCGTTACAGCATGCTCCTGCATAGCTTCAAGCAAAGCAGATTGTGTTTTAGGCGGAGTACGATTAATCTCATCAGCTAAAATAAAATTGGCAAACAAAGGGCCTTTGATGAACTTAAATTCCCTATTTTCATTGAGGATTTCAGTTCCGATGATATCAGATGGCATCAAGTCAGGAGTAAACTGAATGCGTTTGTTTTTCAACCCCAGTGCCTGGGCAATGGTATTGACCAGCAATGTTTTTGCAAGTCCCGGCACACCGACAAGCAAACAATGCCCGCGCGAAAAAATTCCAATCAGCACTTCTTCTATCACCTGGTCTTGTCCGAACACTTTTTTTCTTATCTCATCCGTCAGCAACTGGTATTTTTTATTCAGTTCCTGAACAGCTTCCACGTCATTTTTTTGTTGTTCCATTGCATTCATGATTTGTAACAAATGTACAACTTTATACTTAAAATAAAAGCATATTATTGTCCTTAATGCTTAATTTTTTTGGAAATATCATCCAAAAATTTTATATTTAGGATATTTTTAAACCAAATTTAACACGATAACTTATGAAAAAGAAAAAATTAACAACCACAGGTGGTGCACCAATAACCAATAATCAAAATTCCATCACTGCCGGCAAACGTGGGCCGGTACTAATGCAGGATTATCAATTAATGGAAAAACTCGCACATCAAAACCGTGAACGAATTCCGGAACGAGTTGTACATGCGAAAGGATGGGGTGCCGAAGGCATTTTCACCGTTACTGAAGATATTACTAACTATTCCTGCGCAAAAATATTCAGTGAAGTTGGTAAAAAAACGCCAATGTTGGCACGTTTTTCAACGGTTGCCGGCGAAAAAGGGGCAGCAGATGCCGAACGTGACGTGCGTGGTTTTGCTTTGAAGTTTTACACCGAAGACGGCAATTGGGATATGGTTGGTAACAATACCCCCGTATTTTTTGTCCGGGATGGTTATAAATTTCCCGATTTTATTCACACTCAAAAACGGCATCCCAAAACAAACCTACGTTCCAATACGGCAAAATGGGATTTTTGGTCACAAACCCCTGAAAGTGTGCATCAGGTAACTATTTTACACTCAGACAGGGGTATTCCTGTAAGCCCCATGCACATGAACGGCTATGGTTCACATACGTACAGTTTCTGGAACAAAAAAGGGGAACGTTTTTGGGTGAAATTTCATTTTAAAACTCAGCAGGGACATAAAACCCTGACCAATGAAGAGGCAGAAAAAGCCATCGGAGAATCCAGGGAAACCTATCAGGAAGCATTGAATGAGGCCATTGAAAACAAAAGTTTTCCAAAATGGACATTTTACATTCAGGTAATGCCTGAAAAAGACGCGGAAAAAACACCCTATAATCCATTTGACTTAACCAAAGTATGGCCTCATGGTGATTACCCGCTGATAAAAGTTGGAGAATTTGAACTGAACAAAATTCCGGATAATTATTTTGTTTACATTGAGAATGCTGCATTTTCACCCTCGAATGTGGTGCCTGGGATTGGATATTCACCTGACAAAATGCTACAGGCAAGGGTATTTTCATACGCTGATGCACACCGTTACAGGTTAGGAACGCATTACGAAAGCCTCCCGCCGAACCGCCCGAGGAATGAAGTAAACCATTATCATGCCGATGGTTCAATGCGGTTCTTTGATAATTTTGAAGATAATCCGGATGCTTTTTACGAACCCAATTCCTTTGATGGGCCAGCTGAACAAGATGTGCCTGTTGAGCCACCCTTGCGTATTGATGGTGATGCTGACAGGTATGGCAATAAAGATGATGATGATTTCACTCAGGCTGGAAATCTGTTCCGGCTTTTTGATGATGATCAGAAACAACGCCTGTTCAAAAACATTGCCGGTGAGATGGAAGGTGTTCCAAAAGAAATTATTGAGCGTCAGCTTAAGCTCTTTGATGCTGCAGATAAAGCGTATGGTGCCGGTGTGAGAAAAGCGCTTGGCTGGTAATACATAATTTATCTTTTTATAATGTCCGGAACGGTCTGGTCGCGGGCATTTTTTCAGTGATTTACATCATGTATCCACCGATTCCCATTCCCCTGGGTGTTATTTTCTCTCTTGATAAATGAAATAAATTTTAAGGAATTAAAATAATCACGTAAATTTGCTGAAAATTGTGCATTATGATTCAACGTATTCAGACACTGTATTTGCTTGGCGCCGTCATTGTCGGGGTGATCATGTTTTTCATTCCCCTTGGGCATCTTATCCTAGAAAAAAACTTGGTGGTTGATTTTTTTCACAACGGGGTTGTCAATGATGAACTTCTGGAAAACAGCTACAAAACACTGCCTTTAACTACTTTGTTGGGAATTTCTACGGGACTGAGTGTTCTTATCATTTTTCTTTACAAACGTAGGGTATTGCAAATGCGCCTGTGCGGGATTAATATCTTTTTAAACATAGGTCTGATAGGCCTGATTGTTTTCTACATGTTTGATGCAGCCAAAAAACTGAACGCCGAAAAAGATTTTAACGTGGCCATCATTCTGCCTGTGGTGTGTATCATATTCCTTTATCTTGCCATCCGCAACATCGGAAAAGACGAAGCAAGGGTAAAGGCGGCTGACCGTATCAGGTAAATGCATGTGTCAGTTTATTGTCGCTACTGGACACGAATTCAAGGTTCCCATTTATAATTATTCCGGGGTAAGCCGGAAAGCATTCAGGGTGATATCTGATTGAAATATACAATGATTTGATGGCATGCTATTCGTTATTAGTGTTGGTTTAAGAGCTGCCAAAATAGTATCGGAGTATTACAATGTGACTTCTTGGGTTTGGTTTTTTTTACATGTATTAGCAACATAAGAACAGGTTGGCGGGAGGCTGCTTATGATATATTCCCTTTCAGGTCTTTTTTCACGGTAAATCGATTAACTTTGTCCCGTTGTTATTATTAACCAGTGAAACGCTTGTACTATGATAATGAAATACATTACCGAATACTTCAATGAATTGTTGTATCTCACTGCAGAAATGGCGCCATATTTGCTGCTGGGCTTTCTTTTTGCGGGTATGTTGCATGTGTATTTTCCGGCATCAAAAATGATGAAGTATTTTGGCGGAACAAAACTCCGTCACTTAACCAATGCTTCTTTACTTGGTATTCCGCTTCCTTTGTGTTCATGTGGTGTGATTCCCACAGGGGTTTCGTTTTACAAAAACGGGGCATCCAAGAGCTCCAGCGTTTCATTTTTGATTTCTACACCACAAACGGGTATAGATTCTATTTTAGTTACTTATTCCCTCATTGGATTACCTTTTGCAATTGTACGGCCAATTGTTGCCTTGTTCTCGGGCATTATGGGTGGCTGGATTACCGGCAAAGTGGACAATCAACAATTTGACAAAAGCCAAAATCCCAGACATCATGTTACAGAATGGCAGGGCAGGAGCAAATTCAAAAGCATGTTCCGGTATGGATTTGTTGAATTTATGGCAGATATCGCCAAATGGCTTGCCCTCGGTTTACTGCTGGCAGCACTGATATCAGTCATCATTCCCGATGGTTTTTTTGAGCAGTACATTGGCAATGATTTCATAGGGATGTTGATTCTTTTAGCTGCAGCCATTCCGCTTTACGTATGCGCCACCGGGTCGGTTCCCATCGCAGCTGTGCTGATGTTAAAAGGCATATCACCGGGTGCAGCGCTTGTATTTCTAATGGCCGGACCAGCTACCAACATTGCCAGCATGACAGTACTTGGAAAAGTCTTTGGCAGGAAAACATTGTTCGCCTATATGGGTTCCATTATTGGGTCTGCGTTATTATTCGGTTGGATAATAAACCAATTTTTACCCCGCGAATGGTTTGTGCAGGCACTTGAACATGCGCAGCATAGTGGTCATTTTATTCCCTTATGGTTTAAATATGCTTCTGCTGGGATCCTGGTACTTCTGCTGCTACATGCACTTTTGAGACGTTATTTTGTGAAATCAACACCAACAGAAAAACAAACAAAAAATAAGGAGGAAAGCAAAAGCATGGGAACAATACGTGTAAAAATAGATGGAATGACATGCAATCATTGTAAAATGACCGTAGAAAACCAACTGAAAGCCCTCAATGGAATTGATGATGTTCAGGTGGATCTGAGTACAGGAAAGGCTCAATTAACCGGCACCAGCATAGATCTCAGAGCAGTGGCTGATACTGTCAATGATCTTGGCTATGCCTATGTGGATAAAGTGTAATGAAAAAACCCACAACTGGGTAAAAGTTGCTGACCGTATCAGGCACATAGTGTCTGCAAGCACTACATATGCATGAATCAGTTCTGACGCTGCAATCTTCGTTTGGCAATTTCCATGTTTGTCCTGGCTTGTTCATCCTGGGGATTTATTGCGAGTGAACGCTCAAGGTATTCCACCGCTTTTTCATCTTTGCCTTCAATGCCGTATGATATACCAATGAATTTGAGTGCTTCGGCATCGTTGGGTTTTATTTTCAACAATTTCTCAAAATATTGCCGTGCTTTGACAGGCCTGTGCATGGTTCCATAAGCAAAACCCAATTTACGGAGCACTTCGGCATCATTAGGAGACAATTTTTCTGCTTTTTCAAACATCATAATGGCTGAGTCGGGTTTGTATCGTTTGTTTAAGTACAAATCGCCCATTGCTTCCCACAATTCGGGATGATTGGGGTTAATTTCAGCAATCCGTTTCCATGTTTTTATCTCATAAACAGGCTTATCAATGTTTTGTGTTAACACACCGTAGATGTTGCCCAATGCATCCTGATTTTCGGGGGCAATCTTAAGCACCCGGATGTAAAGATCTACCATGCCTTTCACATCCTTAAAAACCACATACCGGATGTTTGCCATACGTACCATCGGTTCAATGTAATTAGGATGAATCTCCATGGCTCTTTTGAAATACGGAATGGCTTCTTTCATCATCTCATTTCGCTTGCCTGTATCCTTTAATTTTTCGGCTTTGGAATACAATTCACTGCCATAGGATGAATTTCCCTTGGCAGAATTTTTTGAAATCTGCACATCATGGCCAAACAATGTAAAACTATTTTTCCACACCACATTGCGGCTAACAGCTTTCACAGCATACAAGCCCACAATAATAACCACAACGTAAGTAAAAAGCTTTTTCCCATGCTTCACTTTCAGCAATTTCAACAGGAAAAAAGCCAGTATCACGGCAAAAGTAACAGACGGGAAAAACATAAAACGCTCGCTCATAAACACCCCGATGTTTATTACCAGATTGGAAGTCATCGATAAGGTAGCAAAAAAGAACAAAATTGCCCATGCATACAAGCGGCGTTTTTTTAGTCCGACAAGCGCCAGCACTCCTAATGAGGCATAAATTATCAAAGGCAAAATTGCTTTCCAGTTGCTCCAGTCAATCAACTGTATGTGATGGGGATAATAATCCCATGTCAGTGGATGTGGAATAATAAGCAGTTTGAGGTACAATCCAAGGGTATAAAAAATGGTTGCGTATTTTTCACCGACTTCAGCTTCGAGAAACGGGTTGTTCATCAATTGTCCGGACGGTTCTCCCATAAGCTGCCCCAGGACAGACACCCTTACAATAAGGTACAACGCGGCAGCTCCCAGGGCAGGGAGAAGCGTAATCCAGATATCCCGTTTTTTTGCCAGGTTGAAAAACCAAAGGCTGAACGGGATGACAAACAGAAATGTAAATGCAATCTCTTTTGACATCATTCCCAGGAAAAATACCAGGAAAATCCAAAACAGGTTAACAGGCTTATGGGTTTCCGCATAGCGAATGGCAAACCACAATGCAGCAAAAGCCCCCAGGAAGGCAAGGATTTCGTCACGTCCTTTGATGTTGGCCACAATTTCTGTATGGATAGGGTGAGCAGCATACAATAAGGTGGCGATAAAAGCCAGGGACAGCAATGGATTTTTTCCTTTTTCAGGGGGAAAAAATTTTACCATCACCTTATACAATAACAACACCGATAATACATAAAACAGCACGTTGAAAAAGTGCATGACATGAGGATTGCCATCAAATACCGATTGTCCGATGGCAAAGATTACCATACTCAACGGTCTGTACCTGCCTCCCTGAACAATGGAAGCATCTTCACCAAACATGCCTGCCATCATATCATGGGTCAAGATATCCCCGATGCCCTCTATGCCTTTTTGCGTGTAAACATTGTTTTGAATTACCATTTTGTCGTCGAGGGCAAATTCGTTAGGTATGGTATTGACATACAAACCAAAACTTATCAGAATTAATATCAGCCAACACAGGTTTTTTCTTTTCATTTTCTGTTTATTTTTGATGTCATGAATGTAGAAAAAATACAAACACTAACAAAACAATGACAGAAAACCATTTTGATGATTGTTTGTTAGATGATAAATAAACAAACCAAATGACAAAAAAAGATAAGCATACAATCGTACCTGACATGACCGGTAAAATTGCCATCATCACCGGAGCTAACAGCGGCCTTGGCTTTGAAGCTGCCAACATGCTGGCCAAAAAGAATGCCCATGTTATATTAACCGGCAGAAATCAACACAAAATTGATGCAGCTAAACAATCAATTATCAACAAATTTTCTTATGCCCGGGCAGAAACCAGGATACTTGATATGGCTGATTTGTCATCCATCAAAGCATTTTCTGATGCCATGAAACGCGATTTTGAAAAAATTGATGTATTACTCAACAATGCCGGTGTGATGGCTCCCCCGCACAAAACAACAAAAGATGGTTTTGAATTGCAGTTTGGCACCAATCATCTCGGCCATTTTGCGCTGACAGCTCAATTGTTTCCTTTGTTAAAAAACAACCCCGGAAGCCGTATTGTAACGGTATCAAGCCTCGCCGCTAGAAATGGCAACATTCATTTTGATGATCTCATGTTTGACAAAAAATACAACAGGTTTAAAACATATCGGCAAAGCAAACTGGCTAACCTGATGTTTGCACTGGAATTACATTCCCGGTTAAAAAACAAAAACCTTGAGGTTATGTCGCTGGCAGCACATCCCGGCGTATCAAGAACCAATTTATTTTACAGTGTAAAACCAAATATCATATTAAAATCCCTTGCCAAAGCGCTTATGCCATTGTTTACACAACCTGCATCACAAGGGGTGCTTCCTATCCTTAAGGCAGCGACATCAGACAATGTACAATCAGGGGAATATTACGGCCCTGATAAACTGAGAGAATGGTTAGGGAATCCAGCGCCAGCCTTTATCCCCGGCTCAGCAAAAAACGATAAAGTTCGACAACAGTTATGGACAGTATCAGAAAAACTTACAGGCATACAATTTAACATATAGATATGACACAAACGATTTAAGAGAGGGCTATGTATATGGCACAGAAGCCAATGATTTTTCAAGCGCGAAATTCAACAACTGAAACCCGGTTACTTGTTGGAACTTGGTGCAGGAGAAGGCCGGAATGAAGTGTTTGCAGCAAGCCTGGGATGGGA
>JAQIDD010000266.1 GCA_027858215.1 Candidatus Delongbacteria bacterium
AAGATGTGTTTGTAAATATTGTAGGAGGTATCCGCTTGCTTGATCCGGGTATGGATTTACCTTTAATGGCTGCTATTTTATCTTCTGATCAGGATATAGCAGTCCCCGATAAAACTGTACTTGCCGGTGAAGTGGGACTCAGTGGTGAAGTAAGGCCTGCTTCACGTATTCCACAGCGGATATCAGAAGCAGACAGGTTAGGTTTCCGGCGTATCATCGTGCCTGCTATACCAAAAAACGATATGCCCGGTACGCATCAGATAGAAGTCATTCATGTTAATTCAGTATCTGCTATGCTGAAAGTCTTATTCAAAGAATAGTTGGCTTGATATGACAAGTGATCACATTTGCAACATTTCTTCGCCCTGATGTTCTTTTTCCCATTTTTCACAGTCTGTTTCAACATCCAGGTGGTCGGGTTTTTTGAATTTATCTTCCTGGGTGTAAGGTAAATTAGGATTGTCATAGACTTTTTCCATGTATAATGCCCAGATTGGGAGTGCCATGCTGGCTCCTTGTCCTAAGCGGATGCCCCGGAAGTGAATGCTCCGTTCTTCTCCACCTACCCATACGCCTGATACCAGTCTCGGGGCAATGCCCATAAACCACCCGTCGGAGTGATTATTAGTAGTTCCTGTTTTTCCGGCAAGTTCAGCAGTAAAATTGTATTTATACCGTAACCTTATACTTGTTCCGAAATCAACAACCCCTTTCATAAGGTCAAGCGTTAAATAGGCTGTTTGTTTATCCATAACTTCTTTTTGTATGGGCTGAAATTCCACCAGCACATTGCCGTTTTTATCTTCAATCCTGGTGATAAAGACAGGACGTGTATATATACCTTCATTCGCCCAGGTACAGAATGCCCCTGTCATTTCTTTCAGTGTAACCTCGGCAGCACCAACACATATAGAAGGGTAAGGGTCTATGTGGCTGGAGATTCCCATAGATTTGGCGAGATCAATAACTGCTTCAGGAGAAAACTGCTTCAGTACCCATGCTGATATTTGATTGAGAGATTTTGCCAGTCCATATTTCAGGTTTACCATTTCACCTTCGCGTTTGGATGTGGAATATTTTGGTGTGTAAAATTCCGGTTCTTGTCCGGGTGGCATTTTAAAACTGACTTCAATGTTGGGAACTTTTAAACATGGCGAATAATTATTTTGCATCGCAAGGGTGTAAATAAAGGGTTTAAATGTTGATCCGACCTGCCTTCGGGCACGGGATACTATGTCGTATTTGAAATACTTGTAGTTGATGCCACCGCAATATGCTTTTACAAAACCAGTATGTGGTTCCATGCTCATGAATCCGGCGCGGAGGAATTGTTTATAATAACGAATGGAATCCATCGGTGACATGACAGTGTCTTTTTCGCCTTCCCAGCTAAAAACCTGCATGGATACAGGGGTGTTAAATGCAATATCAATACTGTCCTCACTTACCCCTGCGGATTTCATAACCCTGTATCGTTCACAACGACGTTTTGAATTTTGCATGATCCGTTCGATTTCCTGATTGGTCAGTTGCCATGAAAACGGTGCTTTACTTCTGCCTTTTTGTTCCTCATTAAACGCTTCTTGCAAATACCCGCCTAAATGTTCGCTTATGGCTTGTTCTGCATATTGTTGCATGCGCAAGTCAATGGTTGTGTAAATCCGTAGTCCGTCACTGTATATATCATAATTGCTGCCATTGCTTTTGACATTTTTATTGCACCATCCGTAACTTGGATCAACGGCCCAACTGATGCTATCCTGGACATATAGGCGCTGATCAATGTATTCATCAGGATGCGGCTTTGAAGCTGTCAACCATTGCCTTAATAATTCACGGAAATAGGTGGCATTACCTGTGTTGTGGTCAACTTTACTGTATTTTATTCCAAGAGGTAATTTTTTTAAGGAATCACACACTTGTTCATTTAGGTATCCGTATTTTTCCATCTGGTTAAGGACAACATTTCTTCGCACTTTGGTTTTTTCAGGGTAACGCAAAGGGTTGTATCTGGACGGATTTTTTACCATCCCTATCAACATGGCTGCTTGCTTTGTGCTGAGGGAGTCTGGTGTCGTGCTAAAATATACACGTGATGCAGATTCAATCCCTACAGCTAGGTTAAGAAAATCAAAATGGGTTAGATACATAGCAATGATTTCCTCCTTTGTGTATGCTTTTTCCAATTTTACAGCAATTACCCATTCTCTGAGTTTTCTGTTGATTAGCTTAAAGGTATTGTCCAGGTCTTCACGTGGAAACAAAAGCTTTGATAATTGTTGTGAAATTGTGCTGCCGCCCCCTTTGTGGTTGCCAGTGAGTACACCTGCTGTAACACGGGCAAGCGCACGGAAATCAATGCCTGAATGCTTGAAGAAACGAATATCCTCAGTGGCAATTAATGCATTGATAACCTGAGGTGAAATACTGTCAAAATCAGTACGCGTTCTGTTTTCCCTGAAATATGTTCCCAGAAG
>JAQIDD010000321.1 GCA_027858215.1 Candidatus Delongbacteria bacterium
TTTGATATTCCTGATAAGACCATAATGGATTATGCTGATCTGAATCAGTTTTCGCGATGGCTGAAAGCAAGGGCACTTTTCCCCATAGCCGATATTTTACACTCTGCTACAGTTGAAGATTTTTCCGGCCCCGGCGAAGTGAAAAAATACATTTATGATGCCATTGCATGGTATCGATACAACAAAGGAAGGGGCATTATTGCCAAGTTTTACCGTGAAAATTACGATGAATACCTCATGTTTACCAGAATAGGAGATGGGTCCCTTGGAGGTAAAGCCAGGGGATTGGCATTTATTGATAATTTGATTAGCCGGAATGAGCTGACCGACAGGTATGAAAATGTACTGGTAACCATTCCACGTACCCTGGTAATCACCACAGACTTGTTTGATGATTTTATGGAAAGCAATGCATTGTTGAAATTTGCCCTGGAAGAAACCGATGACAAAAAAATACTGGAGAAATTTGTTGAAGCAAAACTCCCCGAAGAACTTGTTGAAGACCTTAGAAAATTCATTGAAGTGGTGCAGAATCCCATTGCTGTACGTTCTTCAAGCCTTTTGGAAGACTCACACTACCAGCCATTTGCCGGCATATACAACACATATATGATTCCTTCTGATGAAGACATCAATGCCAGCCTTGATATGTTGAAAGTGGCTGTGAAATCTGTGTATGCTTCTGTGTATTTCCAGGACAGTAAAGCTTATATGAATGTTACCCAAAATGTCATTGATGAAGAGAAAATGGGAGTAGTTTTACAGGAATTGTGCGGGAAACGTCATGGGGAAATATTTTATCCTACCATATCTGGTGTGGTCAGGTCCATTAATTTCTATCCCATTGACCAAGAAAAAAGTGAAGATGGAATTGTAAATCTTGCCTTTGGTCTAGGTCAATATGTAGTTGATGGGGGATTGTGCCTGCGTTTTTCACCCAAACATCCCAGGAAAATATTGCAATTGAGCAGTACTGGGATGGCATTGCGTGAAACCCAGAAAAAGTTCCTAGCATTGGATATGAGCAAAGATAGCTTTACCATCAATACGGATGACGGAGTAAACCTGATTAAAGAAGATATTAAAACTGCCATGGACAGTGATGTGATGAAACATGTGGTGTCAACCTTTGATTATAATGATAATGTGTTACGTGACGGGATTTCAATTTCAGGCAAAGGGAAGCCAATTGTTTCTTTTGCCAATATTTTGAAACATAATTACATCCCTCTTGCGGAAATTATTTCAGATGTGATAAAAATAGGGCAACGGGAAATGAATAATCCGGTAGAAATTGAATTTGCTGTATGCCTGAATGTGCCGGATGAACCCATCGAAAATGTATTTAATTTGCTGCAGATACGTCCCATTGTTGATAATCAGGAAACCATTAACCTGGATTTGAAAAAGGTGGATGAACAAAAAACCATTATGGTCAGCGATTCGGCATTGGGCAATGGTATTTATGATGACATCAAACATGTAGTGTATGTAAAACCGGAAACCTTTGATCCCGCCAATAATCCGAAAATTGCTGACATAATAGGGAAAATCAATGATGAGATACAGGATAAAAATGAAAAATTCATTCTTATTGGGCCAGGCAGATGGGGAAGTACTGATCCATGGCTCGGCATTCCTGTACGGTGGGCCCAGATTTCAGCAGCCCGCGTGATGGTTGAAGCCGGTATTAAAAATTACCATGTGGATCCTTCACAGGGAACGCACTTTTTCCAGAATTTAACATCGTTTCAGGTGGGATATTTCACGGTGAATACTAACATTGACGAAGGATATTATGATGTTGAATACTTGAATGAACAACCCGCTGTCTATGAGGATAAATATTTGAGGCACATCGAATTTGATAAACCAGTTCAGATATTGATTGACGGTAAAAAAAGCCAGGGTGTGATCATGAAAGCAGGGGAGGTCTTCAATCAGAAAAACGACAATGTTTGATGGCTGCTGACATCATTTTCCTGTAATTTTCATCCTTTTTAGGCAATTTACTAAAAGGCTGCCACTTCGATTTCGAAAACCGCTCGGGTTTATACCCCGTTGAATCATTTTACTTTGTCAATGTCAGGTCACGAAAGGTTTTCTTTGTTGTATTCATGGCACGCACAAATA
>JAQIDD010000339.1 GCA_027858215.1 Candidatus Delongbacteria bacterium
ATGCCGACGGCGATTTAAGTACCCGAAACCTGCAAATTGCCAACTGGAACACAGCTTACTCTTGGGGCGACCATGACGGGCTGTATAAACCCGTAACCTGGTTGCCCGAATGGACAGATGTTAATAACAAACCCAATTTTGCCACCGTGGCAATTACCGGCAGCTACACCGATTTGTCAGACACACCAGTGTTTGACAGCACAAACTGGAATACTGCGTACACGTGGGGCAATCATGATACGGTAGGTTATTTAACAGAAGAAACCGATCCGGTGTGGAACAGCGTTTCTGACAATTATTACACCGAAAGTATGCTGCAAGATTCCGGACAGTCTCAAGTACATTATGGAAATCTTACAAATGTTCCGGATGTTCTATGGGAAAATCTGCAGGGGGAACCTCCTGATCTCAGCATTTTTAGCAACGATAATATTGGCTATATCAGTGAATTTCAGGAAATATCCTTAAATGAAATAGATGAAGCATTGGAATTAACTAACAACGGCGGCAGCGTGTTGTTAAAAGACATCAATTACTGGAATAAAAATGGGGACAATTTATATTATAACGATGGCAATGTAGGCATAAGAACATCACATCCTGAAACCTCATTAGAAATCAATGGAGGCAGCCTTAAAATATGTGGTAGTCAATCGCTTAATAATCAGGAAAGCGCAAGATTGGTTGTAGATGCAGAACATTCAAGTGCACATCGTTTGATAGAATTAAGAAACATTGATAATGGGCAATTGTTTAATGTATGTGGAAATGGAAAAGTTGGTATAGGTATTGACAACCCAACCTCTAAATTACATGTACGGCATTTTACCGAAACTGACTGGTCGTATGGGGTAAAAATAGATATTGACAACAAGAAAACCAAAGCCATAGCGATAAAAAATTATGATATAGAATCGGAGACATACCGTGTAATGGGAAATGGTACAGTGATTGCCCAAAGACAAGGCATAGGCACATATTCACCAAGGCAATTGCTGCATATACATAATAAAAACACAGAGCCTGTATATATTCCTCAGGTACCTACTACTAAAGATAAAGGCCAACATGACAGCAAGGGAGGCATTTCATCTCATATTCTTGCAGGTATTTCAAAGTCCGGTATTTTGTTGACCAATTATTACACAGGAAAAAATAAAAATGACGGTTTGCTGATAAAGATGCACAATAAGGATGCCAGCATAACAAACCAGGAAAACGGCAGCTTGTCATTAAAAAACAACGGGAGTTTATTGGTTAAACTGGAACAGAGTGACAACCTCAGCATTACCGGCGGCAACCTCGCCATGAACAACAATCAAATCCGTTTCAGAGGCAGCGGAGACCAAAATCACCGCATAAACTACACCAACAACAACGGCTTAGATGGCCTGCACATACAAGGAAATATAGGTGTGGAAATAGCTACACAGCACGATGGAACCGTGATGACGGTTAAGGATGGGAATGTGGGGGTAGGTGAAGAAAATCCTTCAAATACTCTTTCTGTTTGGGGAGGAGGAGATTTACAGCAAGACGGTTTAAACAATTCATTTGCAGCTTTTGTCAGAAATTCTTACGGTGCAGGTGGTGGTTTATGGATAAGAGCAGGCTCAGGCTCAGATTCCGCTTATCCTTTACTTGTACAAAATAATAATGATGAAGATATTTTGGTTGTAAGAAGTTACGGAAAAGTAGGTATTGGTACAGCAAACCCTGAATATCCACTGGATGTTGATGGACGCATCCGTTCAACGGTTGAAGTATTGGTAAAAATTGCTAACTGGGGCGATTACATTTTTGAGCCGGATTACATGCTTGAAGCTTTTGACAACAGGATGGAGAAAATAAAACAAAACAAACATTTACCTTATAGTACTTCCGGTGAAAAAATAGAAAATGAGGGTTTGCCGGTTTCTGAAACCGTAAATGGGTTGACAAAAAATGTGGAGGAAATGTATTTGTATATTGAAGCATTAGAAAAGCGGATATCTGAACTGGAGCAAAAGCTTGATAACAAAAACAACCAATAAGCAAGTGAATTATTTGTTTAATTTGCAAAAAACAGAGAAATGATAAAAAAAATAATCATAATCATATTAACCCTCCAGCCATTGATGCTTATAGCCCAAAACCAACAGGCCAACCTTGAGAAGTACTGGAGGTACAGGGAGCGCATGAAAAACAGATTTATGGTAGTAAGTGAAAATGTTGAAGAAGAAGGAGTGAACGTTCCTTTTTTCACGATAGATAATCAGAATTCAAAAATCAGATCAAGCGACAATAATCCAAAATGGAATCATTATTTAACTACCTTAGCTACTGAATTGTGGTTGTTAAAAAAAAACAATGAGGATTATAGTGAAACATTAAAAGATTTATATTATGCTATGCTGGCCTTTGAAAGAATAGACCTGTATACAGAAAGCTATTTTAGGGACAATGGAAGTACCAATTCCAATGACATTAATGGCTTCCATTTGAGAGATGATTTTACAAAAAACTTTTGGATGAATAATGAAGATAAATTTTCATCCTTTGGTATTTATGATATTAAATCCGGTTTCGAAGGTCAATCCTTATTTAATGATGATACAATTCCCATGAAATGTTTAAGTCAAGATAACATATACCACGCTTTATTGGGGCTAGCAATGGTAAGTGAGTATACAGATACAGAAAATGTAAGTGACATACCAGTTAATTTTTACAACAATTACATACCAGAATATCTGGAAAACAATGATATAAAAAATGGTTCGATGATTAATTTTTCCTTGTGGGCAAAGGATATTATAAAAAGGTATATTTTAGTAATCCAAAACCCTGATGATGAGGCAAGGTTTTTCCCTCCTACAAAATGGTATATTGAAAACCCAGTTACCAATGAACTTGTTAGTCAAGGCAATGGAGAAGATGTGGATATGAGTTTCTTTTATTGTATAGGGGCGCTTGCTATCGGGGAAAAATTCCTTGATGAGGATTTACAAAAAGTTGCGGTATGGTCAGAAAACTGGAAAGAAGAGCTGTTTTGCGACTTGTTTCACAAGCATTCATTTGATATTCCCGCTTGGATAGCAGTCATGCCTTTCGTAAGTCCTTTATTTATTTTTCATATGCTTGACATTGATCCAAATGTAAATAATACAATTCCAGGCTTTTCTTTTAATGATACTAAAATCAGAACTCTTGGAGCAGTTTCAAATAAAACATGCTCAAATACCAGTACTCCTTATGAGACTCTTATTGAGCACAGAAATAATTATATGTTTAATAGTAGCGAATATGGATGGGGAGATCGACCCCTTGAACATTTACCATTATCGTACATTGCATTGCACAATTGTGACAATTCTTCATGCACTCCAGGTGCTGATGAATACTCTGATGAATCTGATTATTACACCAATTTATTAAACAATGCACCTCAATGCTACCCCAATAGTGATTATGGTGGTTCATGGAGTCATGATTCCAGGTTACTGTGGCCGGAAGGTTGTGGTGAACATATTGGTGAAAATAAAGAATACGTTGGCCTCGATTATATGATGTTGCATAATCTATATTATGTTGCTATGCGTAAAGAAGATTTCTCATTAATAGAATTGTTTTCAAATGAAGATTTACCTTTTTTCTCTCAATATTATGATATACCTGTTCATGCAGGTATAATTATAGCATATAATGAATTAACAGAAGAGGTGTGTAGCGGAAATATGGAATACAATGCAAGAAACAGGATTGAATTAAAACCCGGTTTTAGGTCAGGTGAAGGTGTGAAATTTTCTGCAAGAGTACAATCCAGACCTGGATTTTACGAGGGTAGAAAATTCAAAAAACTAAACGTAAATCAATGCAGAGAAAAAATAGCAGACAACAAAAACACGGATAATGTTTTGCAGAATAGAATTTCTGAAAATGACGAAGAAATTTATTATAGTACAACAAATCACAAATCAAATGATCCATTTGGGGCAGATTCTATTTCATGGAAGAAGGCAGAGGTATTCTTGTATCCAAATCCTGCAAAATCCCACCTAAATATTAGTCTTAATAATTACAATGGTGAGAATATTGAATGTTCTGTATATGATATTTCAGGAAGATTAACATTTAGGCAAAAAAGATGCTCATCAAACATTAAAATTGACGTAAATAATTTTTCTCCAGGCATTTACATTGTTGAAATAAAAAACAAAAACAAGGCTTTTCAAAAAAAGTTTTCTAAAAATTAATAGAATTATGATTAGGATATTACCAATTTCAATAATCATTTTCTTGCTAATGTCTTGCGAGAGGCAATACAATAATATTGATGAGTCATCTCGTCCGTATTTTCAGAACAATGATACTCTGGCATTTATGAATCAGGATTTTGAAACAGACTCATTTCTCATTCGCATGTATTATGACTATGAATATTACAGTGGAGATTATAAAGAGAAACTCGACTATTATTACATCGCTTTAAACAACGGCACAATGGATAGTTTGGTTTTTTCAGTTGGTATAGGAGGCACACATGACCTAAGCTGGTTAGAATCAGAATACCAGTTTCATACCAAATCATCTGATAACAATCCTGAAACTATTATGCAAGATGGAATAATTTTCACTAATGTCTTTAAATTCTATCAGGACAGTTTACCAGGCGGTGCTCATAACCCGGACAGCACCTATAGTAAGCCACTAATTAAGTGCTTACTATACGCTGATAATAATGGAATAATAAGATACCAGAAACAAAATGGTGACATCTTTAAAATACAAAAAAATGAAAACTAAACGATTCCATCTAATAGTTGGCATCTTGATACTCTTCAGCAACATTTCTTGCGAAGACAGCTCAAGCATACCAGATTATGCACGACCTGTTTGGGATGATGGTCATATTGTGGTTTTTCTTAACTCAAACATCAATGAATTTGACAGTTTGATTATTAACAAAGAATACCGATGGGAAACCAGTGATAATTATCACGAAGAATATTGTTATCTGCATTATAAATATCCTATGGCTGACACTGCTAAGTTTACGATTAAAATACAAATAGAAAAAGCCTTGGTATATGATAATTCTGTTGATATTCCTGATTATTTGTTTTATTTTGATCAAGGTAAAACATACAATCAATCGGGATATGTGTATGATGATGTGTACAAACTCAGATTTGATACCATCCAGGAATATTATGGTACAATATACCATCATAATCCGGAATTAAGGGAAGTCTGGTACTCCCTGAAGCACGGCATCATCCGCTATACAACCAAAGATGGAGAAGATTTTAATCTGATAAGAAACTAATTAAATATGCTTAATATAAAACGAATAAAATGTGTTTTGCTTGTAATTTTTACAGGTCTGTCATTAATGGTCTTAATGGCTTCTTGTGAGGATTATTATGATATACAAGAAAAAAGTATGCCCTTGATTCAGGATAATGACACATTAGCATTTGAAAATTCATTTGGAGAAATAGAATATTATGAAATAGAAAAGAATGGAGGCTATGAAGCAACTGATAACCGTTTTGATGAATATTGTGATATGTTTTATAATAAGCTGGAAAATGATAGTCTTTTCTTTGGCTATTTTTCAGTAAACATCTATACAATGGGTGTCAATCCTAAATCAGTTTATGAATCGATTAGCATAGAGCATTTTTCATATTATTATTTTAAATCGTTTAATTCTATGGATGAAGCAAAATCATACAGTCAGAATGGTTATTTATATACAGACATATACATTCGGGACAGTTTGAATTCAAAAAATAATGATTTGCATCCAATTGATGATGCAATTATTACCAAAGTCTGGTACTCCCTAAAATACGGCATCATCCGCTACACAACAAAAGACGGAGAAGATTTTAAACTGATAAGAAACTAAAAGCTATGTATTATCAAAAATCAATAAAATACCTTGTGCTTGCAATTTTTACTTGCCTTGCAATGTACGGAAATTCC
>JAQIDD010000042.1 GCA_027858215.1 Candidatus Delongbacteria bacterium
TCCTATGTCTTTCTTGAAGCATTGTTTATATTTGCCTTATGAAATCAGAAAATAAGAACTTCCGTTATAAAACCACCTTTTGGGCTTTGTTTTTTGTTGCTCCATTTTTAATGCTCATAGATTCTATGAAAATGGCGTATAAAACAAAAAAAAATACCGGAAAGTTTAAGGCAGCTAAAAAATCAAATGATTTTTTTGTTAGCCGCCTGCAGGCTGTGGCGATCGCTAGAAAAAAGTTTGAAAATACAGGCTTGCCACACTATGTTGTTGAACCGCTCCCAAACAGGTTTACCGTAGTTACCGGAAGATATCTTCAATACAGACCTTTGCCCATTATTTACACCGCTGATTAATTACTGTCCTTTCCTGTGTATGCTGCTTGCTGTAATATAGCATCATGGTATTAATATCACGTAAAAACTGCATGAAATTGATGCGTTCCCGGAATAAACGTGGGCTGCTCAATGAATTTAGTCTTGAATTCTGCACGTATAACCGGGCAAGCGGCAAAGGCGGTGAACGCATTACGGTTAACCGTGCTATTCTTTACGAAAAAGGCAAAGCAAAAAAGAAAGCTTTGCCCGTTTCTGATGCCAAAACAAAAAACCCAAATCACGAATTGAACGGCACTCGTAACATTCTGCTGCTTCCTTCCCGTGAAATCCGTTCAATCCATGTTCGGCTGATTGAAAGGTTTAACAACAAAATAGTTTTTGACTAATGATAGCTCCCGTAAAAATTTCCGATGATGGTTTTACTGCTTATTTAAGTGGTCCATCTGCTGTTGTTTCCTTTCCGGAAACAACCGCTAAAGCGTCTAGGTTTTATCATCTACCCCATAACTTAACAGGGAAGCCGTGGAGCTATTGGGGTGCTGATGATAAAAGACCGCAGAATATCCTTGAAAATGTTTCTAAAAACGTGGTTGCTTCCAGTGGCCTGCAATGGCTTGTAGATGCTTTTTATTCTGGTGGTATTGTTACCTATAAGAAAGTATTGGAAAACGGAAAAGAAAACCTATACCGGGAAGACTTTCCCGAATTTGAAGAGTTTAAAAAAATGAATGACCTTGATATGGTTATGGAAGCTTCTATAACTGACCATATGTATTTCAAAATGCCTCTCATTGAATTCTACCTTGGAAGAGGAAACTACTCCAAAAAGATCGTTCAGGTGCTTTCACTGGATGCTTCTTTTAGCCGATGGGAGAAAATGGATCCCATGCGCCGCAGTATTTCAAAACTGTACTATTCAGCACAGTTTCCAAATCCTAAAAAAGATCAGGTGGATTTTACTAATGTGTATGATCCCGCCAATCCTTACCGTTTCCAAAAGTTTGTGCTAAGACCTAGTTATTTTGGGCCCGGTCGCGTGGCTTACCCGTGGGCTGCCTGGCACTCTATTGTGGATAGCGGTTGGTTGGAGATTTCAAATAATATTCCGGTTGTCAAACAGTCGCTGCTTAAAAATAATATGAGTATCAAATACCATATTAAAATTCCTAAAACCTATTGGAGTGATAAATACAAAGGCTGGGATCAGATGAAAGCCGATAAACAAAAAGAATTGCGCCAGGAAGAAATGCAGCGGATGAACACATTCCTTACAGGGAAGGATAATGTAATGAAAGCGTTCTTTTCTCATTATGGTATTGACAGACAGGGTAAGGCTATTCCCGGATGGGAGATTATCAAAATAGATAATTCCATTGCTGATGGTACACTGTCAGTTGATCAAAGTGAGGCCAACGCCATGATTCTTTTTGGCCTGAATATAGATCCTACCTTGAAGGGCGCCGGTCTACCTAATACCAAAAACTCAGCGGGTTCAGGTTCGGATAAAAGAGAGGCCAAAGAAATATTTATTTCCAATCTTGGCCTGCAGAGAAAGAAGTACCTGAATTGGCTGCACTTTTTGAAAAACTTTAATGGATGGGATAAAAGTATTGAGTTCGGTTTTAAAGATACAATCCTTACGACCCTGGATGCTAACCCAACTGGAATACAAAAATCATTATCAGAATGACAAAACTTATTCTTTCTGTTTCGGATCTTAAAGACCATATCGCTATCAATTTTATTGGTGGCTTTGAAATCCTCGAGCCTTTTATAAAAGATCGTGAAAAATATCTGGTACGGCGTTATATTGGGGATGCATTGTATCTTAAACTCGGTGCTGTTTATGCACTTGCCGATGGTTCAACTTCGGCAAGTGCTTCAGCTCCCGTTACCTTAGAACAATATAAATCAATTCTGTACTACTGTCAACGCATCGTGGCCAACCTTGCTATCATGGATTATATTCCTGAAGGTCAGCTTGATATTTCTGAAAACGGTATTAGAATAAGTACCACAGGAGAAAAAAAACAAGCATTTGAATGGCAAATTAAAATGCTTGCTGATCGCTACCAAAAAGCAGCTGATTCAAACCTTGAAAACTTGCTGGAAGAACTTCTTAAATTAACTCCACCAGAATGGACTTCAAGTGCTATTTATAAAAAACTTCGTTCGCACTTTGTTCGTTCTGCTACTGAGTTTGAAAATTACTTCAATATTGATGAATCTCATCTTGTATTTATCAAACTGCTCCCGGATATTGATTACGTGGAACGTACTTATATCCGTTCTATCCTGGGCGATGCCTTTTTGGAAGAAATGAAAGAACGCCTGCTTGATGGCGAATCTGAAGAAAGTTCCAGTGTGTCGACAAGTGAAGCAGTGCTTTCCGCATACCGAACTTTGTTCGATATGATTGCCGCTACAGTCTGTTTGCTGACCGCTAAACATACTAGTTTAGAATTGGCAGATGATGCAACTGAAATAGATAAAAGAGCTGCACACCTTCAACAGCAGCTACAGGAGTATCTTAATGCAAATGCCTCGGATACCTTATTTGCCAAATACTTCAAAAGTGAACAATATACTGCACCGCTTACAGAAGAAGATATTGAAGCCGATGAGTCTGAAACTTCCCACGGTGTAGATAATTCTAAATTGTCTGCAACCTATGCTACTTTTTAACCCCATGAATACAATTGATAATTTTAGTCTAAAATTAAATGCCATGTCTGTGCCTGTGAAGGTTTTATCCGTTATAATAGCTTTTCTTACTCCTTTAACAAGTATCATCCATGTGATTCTTTTTTTGCTGTTTATAGATATGTTTACCAGTATCTACTATCAAATTAGTCAGGCAATTCCAACGAATTCACCGTTTACAACAAATGTTAAACTGGCGTTTCGTATTATAGAAAGCAGTAAAATGCGCAAAACCATTGAAAAAATGATGTTCTATGTTTTGGCTTTGATCGTGTTCTATATGTTTGACTTATACATCCTCCATATTAGTCCCGAAACCGCTACAAGTATCAGCGCCGTTACAGTTACAAATATCAGTGCCGCACTGATCGCAATGGTGGAGCTAACAAGTATCACATCTAATATTTCTAAAATAACCGGCAATCCGGTATTTAACCGCATAGCTAAAATCATTACCAAAAACATTAACCAGAAATATAATATCGATAAAGAAGATTAATATGGAAGACTATTTCCCTGAATCAGATTTCACGAATGCTCAACCAGCTTGCACTAAAAACGATATGAACGAAGAATCGTTAACTCGCTTTAATATTGCGCGACACATGGCAGGTGTTCCCTTTGTGGTAAATTCTGCTTTCCGTAGTGTTCAGCATGAAAATAACAAAGGCCGCGCAGGAACCAGTGCACATACAAGAGGCACAGCAATGGATATTGCTTGTGCCACTTCTTCCGATCGCTTTATAATTGTCAATGCCTTACTGAAGGCTGGCTTTAACAGAATTGGTATTGCCAATACTTATATTCATGCTGATAATGATAAACAGAATTTTGAAAATGTAATCTGGACCTACTAATGAAATATCAACTTATAAGTTTACTTTTTGCGTTATTACTGCTGAATAGCTGCATTACTCAGAGAGCTTGCCGTGAAATGTATCTGCTACCTGAAATAACCGTTGACAGTATTATCACAATAACTGAAACAATTTATCGTGACACTACAATTTATGTAACACTGCCCGGTGTTACCATTCGTGATACAATTACAGTTTACGTCAAAGAAAATGTTGCCAATAGTAAGGCTTCCATCCATGAAACGGATTTAGCCTGGTCAAAAGCACAGGTTATCAATGGAATTTTACTTCATGAACTTCAAATGAAGGATAGCGTTTTATTTGTCGTTATTCAGAATGCAATCAGAGAGAGCGCTACTTTAACAGAAAAGTCAAAACATGAAACGAAACGCGTTAAGATTAACTACCTTACTAACTGGCAATGGATGCAGGTTTATTTTGGTCGTGCAATGATGCTTATTCTGGCTGCTTTTATCGGATATATTGTTTTGAAAATCACTAAAAAATTACCCTGATGAATAAGGTAACTTTTGAAATAAACGATAAATTAATTCACAGGGATCTTCCTTCTTCCTGGAACGAGTTGAATAAAAAGCAGCTCCTTATCGCTTCACCAATTGTGCTTGCTTCTAATGTGAGTGATTTTGAAATGCGCCGTACCACACTAAGCTTCCTTAATTTAAAAAAGAAGCATATCCGCCTGATGAATTATTCTCAATTGGATGCGCTTTGCTTATCACTTGAATTTCTATATAAAGAAAACAAGCTTACCAAAAATCATTTCCCTAAAGTTGGTAAATTCATTGGCCCTGAAAATGGTTTGAAAAATATCAGTGCTGCGGAATTTGCTTTCGCTGATCGCTTTTTGAATTCGTTTATGAAGCACCGGGACGAAAAACACCTTAACCTTTTGATTGCTTCTATCTATAGAACAGCTCCTGTTTTTGAAGAAAATAATATCGAAAAGGATGCTAAACAAATAGCTAAATTCCCGCTGGCTGTTCGCCTGGCAATTTGAATTTTCTTTATCGGTTGCCGGGCTGATATTGTAAGATTGTTTCCATCAATCTTTTCTACACCGACTTCTAGTTCTACTAAAAAAAACCGCGCCGGATGGCTTGGGTTCTTTTATGATATGGCCGGACCGCAGCTTGGGTCAATCCGTGATGTTTCCCGTATGAATCTGTTTGAACTGCTTTATATCCTGGACCAAATAACTCAGGAAG
>JAQIDD010000069.1 GCA_027858215.1 Candidatus Delongbacteria bacterium
CTTCTATTAATTCTTTCGCATCAAGATTTTCAGCGTTTTTCATAGACAATGAAAATTTTTGAAGCACTATCGGGATAATGCAATAAAATTTTAATAATTTTGGCTGCACTCGGCATAGCCAGGCAGGAACACACGGCCGTGTGTTCCTGCAGGCTCTGCCCTCGTTTGCACAAAATTTGTTTCTTGAAAGAAAAGAATTATTAGAAGGCCCCATAACATCCTTTAACCAAATGTAGTTCTGTTCTCCAAACAGGGTCAATCAAAACTAACATCAATAATTATTAACTCATCACCATTATAGTGGCAGGCAGTACATCGCTGTTTAAAATCAGGGGTCTGCTGCATCTCCCCGGCATATAGCTCCTGCCATGACAGAGCCATGCGCTTGCTAAGCGATTAGTAAGGTGAGTGCTAGTGGATACTGTCCCTAAAAAGAAAGTGTGTAAAGTGAGCTTTTTCTAAATCAGAGTTTTCAACTAAAAAACTTTAAAGAAATGAAAAAACTACACTTTACACAGGAGTAAATTAAAAAAACACCTGTCAGTTCGCCCGTTGATAACATATACCATGTATGATGTTATTTTTACCGTTCAATAAGGGATGACCTGACAGGTATTTTTTTTTAACTAAACGATTTCAGCACATCAATCACATAATCAATGTCGGCAGCCGTATGGTCGCCGTTGATCTGGAAACGGATTTCTTCATCGCCTTTGGGAACAACGGGAAAATTCAGTCCTGTTGCCAGCACACCATTGTTTTTCAGGTGTTCCACAATTTTTGATGTTTTTGCTGTATCCCTAACCATTAAAGGGGTAACAGGATGTGGGCCGGCAATGGTTTCCATGCCGTTATCAACCAGTCCTTTTTCAAAACGGGCTGTCATTTCATCTAAATGTTTCAACCGTTTTTTACCCACTTCAGATTCAAGGATATCAATGACTTTCAGTACAGCAGCGCATTCCGAATTGGTGAGGGGATTGGAATAAATGTACATGGGGGCGGTTTCACGCAGGTAGCGTGTAACAGCTTTAGAGGTTACAACATAACCGCCATTGACACCAAAGGCTTTACCCAGGGTACCAACAATAACACCCATTTTACCACCGGTAATTTCTTCGGTTCCCAGTCCGTTTTCGCCATAAGCACCGACACCGTGTGAATCATCAGCTACGGTAATGATGCCTTCTTCAAATTTGTCTTCGTATTTTTCAGCCAGACGCTGAATTTCATCCAGCGGTGCATAATCACCACGCATAGAGAACACCCCATCCGTCACCAGCAACACACGTTTGCCTGAGCCAACCGCTTCCTGCAATTTAGCTTCCAGGTCTTCCATATCGTTGTGTTTATAAATAAACTTACCTGCGGGCCTGCTCAGCCGCATGGCCTGGATGATGCAGTTGTGATTCAACTCATCACTGACATAAACAGTTTCTTTAGTACACAGAGGATACAACACTCCCAATGAAGTAACATAAGCACTGCTGAAAAGCATAGCAGACTCACGATTGTGTAATTTTGCCAGTCGATCTTCAAGTTCAACATGGGTATCATAGGTACCACTGATAAAGCGCACAGCACCTGGGCCTACGCCATATTTTGCCGCTGCATCTTCCTCAGCTTTTATCACATCAGGGTGCATGCTTAAACCCAGGTATGAATTGGAGTTCATTTTGATGAATTTCTTATCACCAAATCCATGAATAAGGTATCGGGGGCCATTTTCTCCTTCAGTAGGAATAACGTTTTCAATGACCATTTCTTCACCTTTGGCAGTACCCTTGGCCTCAAGAGCTTGTACCTCTTTTTGTAGTACTTTGTTTAATTTATCAAGACTCATACATGTTATTTTTTAGGGTTTACAATTTCTTTTTCAGGTTTTCCAGCATATCTTTCACCATAGCAGACAGATCATAAGACGGCTTCCATCCCCATTCTTCACGGGCTGCAGAATCATCCACGCTGTCGGGCCATGAATCAGCAATATCCTGGCGGTAATCGGGTTTGTACTCAATTTCAAAATCCGGGATATGTTTTTTGATCTCATCAGCCAAATCTTTGACAGTAAAACTCATGCCGCCAACGTTAAAATCACTGTGATGCTTGAGTGTATCAAAATCCGCCTGAAACAAATCAACGGTAGATTTTATGCAATCAGGCATATACATCATCGGAAGTTTTGTGTCTTCTTTTACAAAGCATGTATATTTTTTATTTTTCAGGGCTTCGTAAAATATTTCAACGGCATAATCGGTTGTACCGCCACCTGGCAATGTTTCATGGCTGATGATGCCGGGATATCGTAACCCACGTACATCCAGTCCGTATTTATTGACATAATAGTCACCTAGCAATTCGCCGGAAACTTTGGTTACACCATACATAGTTGTGGGTTTCAACACGGTTTCCTGTGGAGTATCAACCTGTGGAGTTTCGGGACCAAATACAGCAATGGAACTTGGTACCAGTACGCGTTCCATTTTGCGTTCCCTGGCCACTTCCAGCACATTGATAAGCCCGTTCATATTGACATCCCATGCCAGCATTGGTTTCTGTTCGCCAATGGCAGATAAAATGGCCGCCATGTTGATGATGCTGTCAATATTGTATTTATCACACACCGCTTCAAGCGATTTTCTGTCTGTCACATCAATAAATTCAAATGGACCTGTTTTTTTTATTTGTTCGGTCGGCTCACTTTTACGTGTTGTTGCCACAACATTATCGCCTCCGTAAATCTCGCGGATTTTCATGGTCAATTCAGACCCAATTTGACCAACTGCTCCGGTAATCAGAATGTTCTTCATAATTTCAGATTTTTCATTTATTAACAATTGCGTTCAAAAATATAAAAATCAAAATGAAACAACACAGTTATTAAACATATTTTTACCATCTGTGTTATAATTGTTATTAAAATCACAATGCTTGTTTCTAATTTATTATCAATCCATTAAACAATTTTAATGTGGTTGTGTAAATGATGTTATAAAGGAAAATATTTCTTTTCACAAAAAACAAGACATTTATCATTTTGAGTTATTTGAAATGATTTTAAATTTGTAAAAAATTGATGTAGAACCTAAAAAATGAAATATTATGGACAATTCCCTT
>JAQIDD010000189.1 GCA_027858215.1 Candidatus Delongbacteria bacterium
TTTAATAAAAGTAGAAAAAATATTAACCCAAAACAACTTCTAAGTCGTATTTTGAGTTACAAATGTGTTACAATGGCAAAATAAAAAAGGGCTGCAAATCTGCAACCCTTTGATTTTAAACGCTCCCCCTCTAGGACTTGAACCTAGGACCCCCTGATTAACAGTCAGGTGCTCTAAACCAACTGAGCTAAGGAGGAATATGTGTTACAAAATCCGAACAAACTATAATTCTTCCGGTTTTGTGGCTGCAAATTTACAGCCATTTATTATTTTTACCAAATATTTCAACAAAAAAATAAGGTTTATGTTAAAAATTATTGGAATAGGAAATGCGTTGGTGGACATAATGACCAGCCTCGAAGAAGATGAGTTTTTGGAAATCAATGAGTTGCCTAAAGGAAGTATGCAGCTTGTTGAAGCTGACAAAAGTGCTGAATTGTTGAAAGCTGCGGACAGGCTCAAAAAACACCAGGTTTCGGGTGGTGCTACTGCCAATACCATACGGAGTCTTGCCAAACTTGGTGTTGAAACCGGTTTTATCGGGAAAGTAGGAAAAGATACATTGGGTGATTTTTATGAAAAAGAACTCATGGATTATGGTGTAAAACCCTGCATGATGCGTGCCGACATCCCCACAGGAACGGCCATTGCACTTGTAAGCAAAGATGGAGAACGTACGTTTGCCACTCATTTAGGAGCGGCAATAGCACTGACACCTGAGGACCTCAAAGATGATGACTTCGAAGCGTACAATATCCTTTACCTTGAAGGATACCTGGTACAAAATCATGATTTACTGACACGTGCTGCTGAAATTTCAAAGAAAAAGAATTTACAGCTTGCAATTGACCTGGCTTCATATAATATTGTTGCGGCCGAAAAAGATTTCCTCAAACCATTTGTCCGTGATCATGTGGATATCCTTTTTGCCAACGAAGAAGAAGCCGAAAGTTTTTTCCCGGGGAAATCGCCTGAAGAAGCTGTTGTAGCTTTTGCAGAAATGGTTGATACAGCCATTGTGAAAATTGGCCCCCGGGGCGCTTTGATACACCGTGGTGATGAAAAAGTGCTGGTAAAAGGCCGGCCGGCAACATGCCTGGATACAACAGGAGCAGGTGATAATTTTGCTGCCGGATTCCTGTATGGCTTATCTGAAGGACTGGATTTGAAACATACAGGGGATATTGCTAATTTGCTTGGCGCCAACGTCATTGAAGTGATGGGAACCAGCATGGATGATGCTCGCTGGGGAAGCATTAGGAAAGAAATCAAAAAAATTACCAGCGAATAACCCGGATGAACACTCAGAACAACCCGTGAATTTCAGCATCAATTTTGTTGACAACGGTTCTAAGGTCATTTGTTTTACCTGTAAAATCCACATTATCCACATCAATGATAAGGAGTTTGCTGTCTTCATAGCCGGAAATCCATGCTTCATAGCGTTCATTCAGGCGTTTTAGATAATCCAGCCGTATGCTGTTTTCATATTTTCTGCCTCGTTTGGCTATCTGGTCCACGAGGTTCGGAACACTTGATCTCAGGTAAATTAACAGATCAGGCGGATCTACCAGACTGGTCATCAGTTTAAACAGAGACTGGTAATTATCGAAATCCCTGGTGGACATAAGCCCCATGCTATGGAGGTTAGGCGCAAATATGAATGCATCTTCATAAATGGTTCTGTCCTGGATGATGTTTTTGCCGCTTTTGCGTATTTCAAGAATCTGATTGAAACGGCTATTGAGAAAAAACACCTGCAGGTTAAACGACCAGCGTTGCATGTTTTCATAAAAATCCGTCAGGTAGGGATTGTCATCCACATCTTCGTAATGCGGTTCCCATTTATAATGCTTAGCCAGTAAGCGTGTTAAAGTTGTTTTTCCGGATCCGATGTTCCCGGCTACTGCAATATGCATAATATTATATTATTATTAACTTGATTTCACTTGCCTAAGATACGAAGCTTTTTTTACATTAAAAGCAGAAAATTCATTTAATCTTTCAACAATTTTTGTTTTACCTGTTGATTACTGATATAATACAACACGCCTCCGGATAAGGTAAAGTCTTTTAAATCAGGCAAAGAGCTAACGATTAAATCCTCTTTTGCTAATTTGATGTTGTAAGAAAAAATCTTGTCGTTATTCAAATATATGATATTGTTTTTATGCCATTCGAATGCAATTTCAAATGTAAGGGGAAGGCATTTTTCGTAAGCAGCCTGATTGTTAAACACAACGATTCCTTGCTTGGGGTACCCGAGATAAATGTGTCCCGAATATTCATACATGATTTCCGGGAATCCGGAATAGATGTCAATCGTTCCGGATTTTATATCTTCATTACCATTGTGGTTAATGTGGATAAGTTGTTTGTCAATGTTATTAAACATCCAGAATCCACCTGTCGATGCTTTGCAAACTACGGCTACATCATGATAATTAAGGACATCAATATTGAATGGATCGGACAGTAAACTCAATTCCTGGTCGAGAAACACAACCTGGTTAGCATGCACAGAAAACACCACTATACGTAACGGATCACTTATATCTACACTAGTAATCCTTCCGTTTGCCTGCCAATCGTAGGAGGAGAGAAGTTCCCAATTTTGATTGTATTTATGCAAACTATTATCCGTCAATGTATAAATATTCCCCAAATGATCACTCCACAATTTATCTGCCCTGATATTTTCCCTTTTTCCGGGCGAAGCCAACATCAGAAACATCATGATTTTTATAATCATCACCTGTGCCATGTGGTAAAGATAAAAAAAAAGCTGATACATTTTTAATGGTACCAGCTTCTTTTTTGATGTAAAATGTTATCCGGCACTGTATTTTAATGCCTTGCCGGGCAGGCTGCGGAACATTTACTTGTTTTTGTGCATTTTAGATTTATTATGCATACAGTCTTTATGCATTGCAGGCTTGTCTTGCATGCAATCTTTGTGCATATTCCCACGCTTATGGCCTTTGTGCATCTTAACATCAAAAGCATTTTTTTGCTCCTCTGTCAGTACGTCACGGATGGCGAGGTGTTTTTCAACACGTATTTTCGCCATTTGGCTATGAATGGTACTGATTTCATCAATTTTTGCGTTAATTGCACTTTTGTCTGGTTCATCAGCGATCATGAGTTTTCTTTTTTCAGCTGTTTTGATATCCATATCAGCTTTAAGGTCTTTTATTGCCGAAAAATAATCGGCTTTGATCTCATCAATCTGTTCTTCCTGATCTTCGGTTAAATCGGGAATGTGATCACAGGTTCCTTTTTCTGCCGTTCCATGACCTTCACCTCTTTGTGCATCCGCTGGTGATGCAGCTAACAGCATTGTTGCGATAAAAATACTTGTAAAAATTGCTTTTGTTTTCATAATAATCCTTATTTTGGTTGTCTGTATCTTTTGATGCATTTTCTTTGTAAAAGTTTAAAATAAGAATTATGGAAATTCCAACCATTATTTTATTGCTTGGCATACTGATATTTGCATCCTTTTATTTTAATAGGTTTTTTATCAGCCTGCGTATCCCCAGTGCTTTGTTTTTTGTGGTAACCGGGGTTATCCTGGGGTTGTTTGTTGATGTAGAGAGTTACTTTGGCAAATTGGGTGGCACATTTGCAGCCATTACCCTCAATGTGATTATTTACATGGTGGGCAAACGCTTCAATTTTAAGAATATTCGCCGTGTGCCGGGAAATTCACTGATGTTTACGATTTTTAATGTTATTGTCGGCCTGGTGCTGGTAACTGTAGCGGCCCGGTTTATTGCACACATGAGTTGGATATCATCTCTCTTTCTGGGTTTTGTGCTGAGTGGGACATCTTCTGTTTTGATAGTACCTATAGTACAATCCCTGAGGTTGAAAGAAAAAAGCCGGAAAGTATTGATATACGAATCATTGATCACAGATATCATTTGTTTGATTGGGGGGCTCCTGTTTTTTGATTTTATCTGGCAGGAACAAATGGGTAATTTACCCATGGGTGGTTTTGTTGCCAAGTCTGTATTGCTGGGTTTATTAAGTGGTTTTATAGCAGGAGCACTGTGGATAATGGTTCTTCGCACATTGAAACATGTGAAGAACACCATGTTTGCCAGCCTTGCATTTATCCTCATTCTATTTGGCATAAGCGAGATTGCAGGCTTCAACGGAGGTTTTGCCGTGCTTGCTTTCGGTATCATGAGTGGGAATATCAACCACAGTCCTTTCAAAAACTGGTTTACTGAAAAACTGACAGAGAAAGCAAGGGAATATGCACAGAACGAGCAAAGCTTTTTTGATGAATTGCTCATGTTGATCCAGGCCTACTTTTTTGTTTATATGGGAATGAAACTGGAATATTACAGCACATGGGTATTTCTGATAGCCCTGGTTCTTGTTGTAATATTTGCATTGATGCGATGGGTAAGTGTTAAATCATTTTCCTCAAAAAACCTCGACTACAAAGAAATGATTATCATGTCCGTTCTGTCACCAAAAGGCATTATCCCTGCCGTATTGGTTACACTGGCATTTGAAATGGGTGTTGTTGACGGGTTGCAGTTGATGCAATACGGATATGCTGTGATCATTGTAAGTTTGATTGTGGGAGCAATTTTAATTAGCATTGCCCGCAAAGATCCTGCATATTTTAGCCGGGTAAGTGGGAAAGTGTTGAATCCAGGGAAACAAATAAAAGATGATCGTCCGGATACCATTGAAGAAAATTAAAATCCCCGGAGGGGGGTTACACCTGATTTGCAATTTGTATGCTGACAATTTGCATGTTGCTGTTGTTATTGATACGGGTGCTTCAATATCCGTTTTCCATGAAGAAACCTTTTCTTCTTATTTCACAGAAAGAAAAATTAATGAGGATGAAGATGTCTTTTCTTCGGGTATATCAACCATGATTGAAGGACACAGGCTGGGATACATTTCCGGCATTTCCCTTGAAGCCTTACCGTTGAATCATGAACCAGCGGGTTTGATGGACCTTTCTCACATCAAAAACATTTATCAGGAATATTTTGATTTTCAAATTGAAGGTCTTATTGGTTGTGATATGCTTGATAAATATGGGGCTGTGATAGATTTTAAACGTATGAATATAATCTTTCACAAACATTCGTTCTGAATTATCTGAAGATTCTAAAAATTATCAATATATTTGCAAGCCAATTCATAAAAGTTACATAATTTAAAGATTAATAAAAATGCGGAATAAAGGTGTAGTACTTACAATTATCATTCTCCTGACCCTTATTGTGGTTTATTACCTGTCGTTTTCATTTAAAACCTACCAGGTTGAAAAGGATGCCAAAACATTTGCTGTTGAAAAAGCGGATAAAATGCTGGCAGATACAGTAAACGAAGATTTGAAGCTTGATGTAGTTGATTCTTTAAAGTCAGCCTATCTTGATTCCATGTCCGGTGAAATTGTGTATAAGCTTTTTACTGAACACAATTACATGGATTGTAAAGCCAAGCAAATTAACCTGGGACTTGACCTTAAAGGAGGGATGAACGTTACGCTTCAGATTGAAGCGAGAGATATCATCAAAGCTCTCTCAAATGACAAAGACAATCCTGTTCTAAATAAAGCATTGAATGAAGCCGACAGGCTACAGGAAAAAGGCAATGAAAATTACGTCGCTGATTTCAGGACGGCTTTTGAATCCATTGCCGAAGGTGAAAGCATTGCACCCTTGTTTATTACGCCTCAAAATAAGGAAAGGATTTCTATTTCTTCAACAAATGAAGAGGTGATGGAATACCTGCGTAAGGAATTACAAACTGCTTATGACAATGCCTTTGAAATATTGCGTAAACGTATTGACCACTTTGGTGTTGTCCAGCCAAACATCCAGAGGGATGTAGTTGTAAGCGGGCGATTTCATATTGAATTGCCGGGAATTAAGGACCCTGAGCGTGTTCGTGACTTGTTGCAGGGCACAGCTAAGCTGGAATTTTGGGAAACCTATAATTTTTCTGAAATATACCAAAGCATGGTTCAGGCAAATTCTATCATTGCCCAGATTCAGGGTGTGATTCCTGAAGAAGAACAAGAGACAAAAGTGAATGAAGATTCAGTAACTGAAGCTGAAGATACGGCTGCAAAAGAACCGGAGATTAATATAGAAGAGCTTGAAGATGATACTGTAATGCCGGAAACCGGATTATTGGACGATACCGCCGATGCTTCTACCAGTGAAATGGAAGAAGTAAATAAATGGAAAGAAGAAAATCCATTGTTTGCTATTTTGAATCCAAGTGTCAACCAGAAAGGCGAACCACTGCGTGGCCCGGTTGTTGGGGTTGCTCATTTTAAAGATACTGCCAAAATTAATCAATATCTACATCTGGATAAAGTACAGGCAATTTTACCCATTGATTTAAAATTCGTATGGACATTTAAACCGATACAGGATGCTGAAGGCAATGTGCAGGAAGGCATTTATCAACTGGTGGCTTTAAAAGCCACACGAGATGGTGGTGCTGTACTTACAGGTGACGTGATTGAAAATGCACGTAAAGAATTTGGACAAAACCAGGCTTCTGCCGAAGTAAGTATGACTATGACGGGAGAAGGAGCCAAACGGTGGGCAAAAATCACACGTACTAACATTGACCGCAGCATTGCCATTGTGCTGGATGGTTATGTGTATTCTTTCCCGACGGTACAAAATGAGATCAAGGGAGGACGTTCTTCCATTACAGGTAATTTTACGGTACAGGAGGCCGATGACCTTGCCAATGTGCTTAAATCAGGAAAAATGCCTGCCCCTGCAAGAATTATTTCTGAAGAAATTGTTGGTCCTACACTGGGACAGCGTGCTATTGATGCCGGCTTGAAATCCTTTATCATCGCCTTCTTTGTGATATTACTTTATATGGTATTCTATTACAACCGTGCCGGCTGGGTTGCTGACCTTGCTATGGTTGCTAATGTATTTTTCATTCTTGGTGTGCTGGCTTCTTTTGGTGCCGTGCTTACCCTGCCTGGTATTGCAGGTATTGTGCTAACCATCGGGATGTCGGTGGATGCCAACGTGCTGATATACGAGCGAATACGGGAAGAACTTGCAGCCGGGAAAGGCCTTAAACTTGCCGTCAAAGATGGATATAAAAATGCCTATTCAGCCATTCTTGATGCTAACATCACCACCTTGCTTACAGCCATTATTTTGTACAGATTTGGTGTAGGACCGATTCAGGGTTTTGCCACCACATTGATAATCGGTATTATTTCATCCCTGTTCTCAGCGATATTTATCACACGGTTGGTGTTTTCTTCTATGCTGGATAAAGATAAAAATGTTACGTTTGACACCAAGCTTACCCGAAACGCATTTAAAAATCTGAAAATCAAGTTCCTCGAAAAACGCAAGGTTGCTTACACGATTTCAGGGATATTCATCATCATTGCTATTGTTTCCCTTGTCAGCAGGGGATTGAATCCGGGTATTGATTTCACAGGCGGACGTACATACATCGTGGAATTTAAGCAAGATGTAGTTCCGCAGGAACTGGCTTCAGACCTTGAAAAGGAATTTGATTCGCGGCCTATGGTCAAAACTTTTGGAGATGCCAATCAGGTTAAAATTGTAACCCAGTATATGATACATGACAAATCATCAGATGCTGATGCTATTGTTGATTCTCTGCTGCACACAGGCCTTAAACCAACAATTGGCAACGATGTGAGTTTGGATACATTCCTGAGGGATTATCGGCAGTCTTCACAAAAAGTAGGACCTTCCATTGCAGATGATATCCTCAGAAAAGCATATGTTGCAGTTGCTCTTGCGTTGATTGTTATCTTCCTTTATATTTTAATACGTTTCCGGAAATGGCAGTATTCGGTTGGAGCCATTATGGCGCTTGTGCATGATGTGATGTTTGTCATGGGGGTTTTCTCATTGTTCTATACCATCATGCCTTTCAGTCTTGAAATAGATCAGGCATTTATCGCTGCCATACTTACGGTGGTGGGATATTCAATCAACGATACGGTAGTTGTGTTTGACCGTATCCGTGAGTACATGAAGATATATCCCAAACGGGAAAATAAAATCAACATTAATAATGCACTCAACAGTACTGTATCCCGTACTTTCAGTACATCATTGAGTACTTTCTTTGTCTTGCTTACCATCTTTATTTTTGGCGGTGAAGTGATACGTGGATTTGTGTTTGCATTGCTGATCGGTGTTGTAATCGGTACGTATTCATCCTTGTTTGTAGCAACCCCCATAGCTTTTGAAATGATGAAAGAAAAAGTCAATAAAGTGACCCCCCGAAAAAAAGGGAAAAAGAGGTAAATAGGATTTAATCAAACCTGATTAAAAACTTCCGGCAACTTTGCCGGAAGTTTTTTGTTTACACCCATTAATAATTCTCATTATCAGCCTTTTGTCCTGAAATTTGTTCATATGGCTGGTTATTCTGATTTAAAATATTTATAAACCACTTTGTGTTAGTAATTTTTATTACATTTCCCGACTTTTTATATTTATTTTGTATGTTTACATCTTTAAGACAATAATTTAGGAAGTAGCATTTTTGCCATAATATGTAAGTAAATTATTGATGTTATGAAAACCATAAAAAAAATATGCACTGTTGTTTTTGGTTTTTTACTCATTCTTGCCGGATATGCACAGGAAGGGCCTGAAAATACCTGGTCGGTTGGTATCAATGCCGGCCTGCACACCGGATTTTCACCCATGGGCAATCATGAAGCGCCGGAAATATACGAACCGGGAGTATTGCAAATACGTGGCAAAAAAATGTTTGGTGAACAATTTGGTGTGATGGCCGGAGCCCAGTATAATCTTATTGATATTGATTACACCCCGGAGACACATTACATTATGTTTTTTGCACATGGCCTGACTGACCTGCTCAGATTGATGGATGTGAATATTTTAAACAACAAAACAGGTGTTTTGGTTCATGCTGGTTTGGGCATGAGTGGCATGTGGCAGCAAGAGGGGCTGGTTAATCCAAAACCATCCCGTCTTTTTGATGGTGTGGATGAGATGATTTGCGTTGGTGGCGGGCTTATGCCTTATTATAAGGTGAGTGATAATTTCTCTGTTAACCTTGATTATGCATTTAATTTGCTTTTTCACCAAAGCAGAAATTTTGATATGGCAGACCTGAATGAACAGCAGGGAATGAATGGAAAGTATATGACCCTTACGCTAGGTGTGTGTTATCATTTTGATATTTAGAAGATTGTTGATTGTTGGGTACTAATTGCTGATTGTTGCCTACCGAATACCGATCACCGATTACTCACCACCTTAATTTCCACCCGCCTGTTTAGTTGCCTGCCTTCTTCAGTATCATTATCCGCTATAGGTACTTTATTTCCAAAGCCTCGGTATTTAAGCCGGGATTCATCAAGGCCTGATTCAATTAAAAACTGATATACCGCTTCTGCCCGGTCAACACTTAATCGCTTGTTGTACCAGTTGCTGCCAATATTATCAGTATGGCCACGTATTTCTATTTCCAATCCCTCATGTGTTTTGAGAAGTTGTGACAATTTTTCCAGTGCCGAATATGAAGATGGCAGCAGTTCGGATTGGTTAAATTCAAAATATATTTTGGGTAGTTCTATCGAAAATCCGGTGTTGGCATCTTTAAGGATTTCAATGAGTTTTTCTTCATCATTATCGAGATCTCCTTCCCTTATCTGGCCTGAAATGCTGTTGTAATCGGGATTCCCTTTATTGTTGTTGCCGTTTTGACCGGATGTTCCATCATCGTTCGTGGTTTCATCACCCGTGGCGTTATTGTCCTGATTTTGATTTCCAGCGTTAGTGTTATCATTTTGATTGTTGGAGTAGCCTGTGTTGTTATTGGAATGATCATTTCCCTCGGTCTTTTCACTACCAGATGTGTCATCATTGCCCGAAGTCCCATTATTGCCCTGTTTGCTGTTATTTCCGGAATCAGATGCTTCATTGTTCCCTGATGAATTTCCGGCACTGTTGTTTTCCTGGTCTGATTCGTTATTGCCGGCATGACCCTCAGGTTTATTTTGGCCTGATTGCCCATTATTTATGCTGGTAGCGTCATTATTGCCTGAAATGTTTCCGGCCTCAGCCAGCATTTCATCCTGATTCAATTGTTCAATGTAGTTATTGTAAGCCTCCAGGAAAGACTGCGAATCGTCATCCAGCCAATCATACCCCTGTGAAAGTTTGTCCTGACAGCCACATTCAAAAGGGTTTTCAATCTCGTATAGTTTTACATCGTCAATATAATAATAGGCATACACAAAGCTTGAATCCGCAAGGCTATCTGTGTTTTCGTAATAATGGGTTTTTAGGTTTGGACAAAAATTTCCAATTGTTAAAAATGATTCCCTCCCCCTGGCCCTGAAGACACCACACAACTCATGCCATTCGCTTTTGTTTTTCATGATGTGACCGGGTGTGTTAAAAACCAGAGGTTCAGCATCCAATAATCCTGCATCCCAGGATTTGAGTTTTTCCCGAGTAAGGCTCATCCCGAGAGCATCAACAGCAAAACTGGACCGGTAAGCCAGGGCATATTGTAACTTAAAACAATACAATTTTCTGAAATCAAGGGGGTGGTTCAATTCAATGGTGATGTATTCGCGCGATACTTTCCGTGGAGAGACACTGTCAATAAACACTTCCCGTAATATAAGCCCGATGTATGCGTCTCCTTCATAAGCAGGCATGTGTCCGGCAAAATTATCGGGCACTCCGGCCATGCTATCACTGCAGGCATGAAAATAATCAGGGGTGCCTTTGTTGGGATTAAGCCAGTGGGGAATCAACTCATTTACCGGCTCCCTCGTAAAATCTTCCGGACATGCCCAGCCTCCTTCAAAACCCGCATTGGAAATCAGGTTTTGACCGTATAACATGAGTTCGAAAAGCATGAAAAAAAGCAATAAATATGTCCGTTTCTTTTTCATCATCGTTGCTGAGAAGACAGTAACCGATTTTTTGTTCAATTTTTGAATTACCGCACTTTGTTTCCGTTTACATTTTTAGCATGTTATAATAACATGAATAAAAACTGATTTATTTTATTGATTACGAATTTATGAAAAGGAAATGAAAAATCCTGACTTTTAAATGAGTATTTACTGGATAAGTGGTATAATCTGGTAATTAAAACGTCTTCATGTGTCTTTTCCGTTTGCTTTCATAAATATCCTTGATGTTGATGATAATGCCGGTTTCTTCTACCCCTCCAAAATGGGGGTTTTCTACGGTGCCAAAATTCTGCATGCTTGGAGAAAGATTCATATACGCATTGAATAAAGGCGGAATGTTTTCTCCCAATGTACGTACTTTCCTGCTCAGGGTAGCGTAATCATTTTTGTAATTGTTACCGTCAAACACACTGTTATATTTATCCATATCTATCCGGATCGGATCAATAGCTTCAACCAGTTTATCTTTATTGGGAAAATAAAGGTAGATGAAGGTTAGTATCAAATCCCGTGCCTGCTGGTCAAAGTGCTTGTACATGGTTATTTTTCCAAAGAAATATTTCATGTCCGGGTATTTTACTACCAGTGCACCAAGGCCGTCCCATAAATTATCCAAAGCATACAGGCCTTTTTTCCTGTTGTTGGCAAACTGATACTTTGGTTGTACGATAGATCTTCCCAATTCAATGGTATAGGGGAGATATTCTGCAATGAAATGCTCAGAAAATTTGAATAAACGTTTAGTGGCCAGTTTTTCGTCAACATTATCTATGACATCTTTTCCGCAAATAAAGCGGTATGCTCCTACAATTTCACGATCTTCAGGGTCCCAGACGATCAATTGTTGATATGGCGTATCGGCAACATCATATTTGTCGATATCCAACGCTTTTCCTGTTCCTCCGCCGGCTTCTCTGAAAGTCAATTCACGCAGCCTGCCGATTTCCCGAAGCAACATGGGGGCGTCTTTATGTGTGAAAACATAAATTTCAGAACTCCCAAAATTAGACTTTCTGAGAAAAATATCGTTTGTGAGTTCTTTCTCAAGTAAATTTCGTTCAACCGGTGGTATTATTGTTTCCATGAATGATATCCAGTCTTTTTAAAATTTAAACAAAATTAATAATTTATTTCTAATTTCTATCTCGCATGCGTTATACTTTGTTTTTTACAAACGTAGCCCATTCATTATGTGTTTTGGTACTATCAAATGTCTTATAGGATATTGGTTTTCCGAAATGTAAACAGATTGTCATGCCTCTATGTTAAAAAAGCTCGTTCGGTAAAAACATCATTTCAACATTGAACTTTATGTGAAGCAATTTACGCAATTTTGCCAGGTTATAAAAGAAATTGGAATTTCTGCCTTCAATGTACACCGGAATAACATCCCTCTTGTATTGAATGGCTTTTGTGATGAATGTTTTTTTCCATTCAAGGTCTTTGATTTCTCCTTTGATCTTTCGGGACGCTAAACCTGCAGGGAACATTAAAATTTGTGCGTCTGAAGCAAATGTGTCGTTCAGTAATTCTATGCTTTCCCTGTTTTGTCCGCCGAATTTATTTAACGGAATAAAAATGGATTCCATGGGTTTGAGATACATAAGGAGGTCATTTACAGGTACTTTTATGTTTCTAAAATGCCGGCCTACAACTACCATAAATACATGACTTTCTGTACCTCCCAAGGGATGATTGGCTGCAAAAATAAATCTGCCTTTTTCAGGTATGTTTTCTTCGCCATGGGTTTTGATTTTTATGTCAAATTCATCAAGAAATGCCTGTGACCAATCCAAGCCTTTTTTATCATGATGCCGCCGTAGAAAAGCATTTATCTCATCCTGATGAACAATGCGTTTTAAAATATTCACCACAAATTTCGGAACCTTGCGTTTCCCTGATTTAATCCTGATAATTTGATCAATATCAATCTGTAATATGTCATCTTGTTTGCTGTTCTTTTCCATGTCTCAATCTTGTCTTTTTTCACAGGTTATGCAATCTCAAAATTAATAAATCTTCTGAATCTCCCATATATGCACTTTTAATTCTGTATCCCCAACATATTTATACGATTTTTCAGAAGGCCAACGCTTTGGATAGTAAAAAAGTTATCAACAAAATGGGAAAAAATGGAAGATTTTGTTATAAATTGGGAAATTCTTATTATTTTTACCTCTTGAATTTCGAAAATGAAATTTTTAGCGCATGTTTATAGGTGAACACATAGTAAAACTTGACAGTGCAGGACGTGTACTTTTTCCTTCTGCATTAAAACGACAGCTTGGCGGGCGTGAGCAGGAAGGCTTTGTTATCAAAGAAGACATTTTTGAGCCTTGCCTGGTGTTGTATCCGATGCATGAATGGGAAAGGCAAAATAAAATTTTGCAGCAAAAATTAAATCCTTACAAAAGGGAACATAGCCGTTTCATACGCCAATTTTACAGTAGTACGGCTGAGATGTACCCGGATTCCAACAACCGCTTGCTGATTCCCAAACGACTTATTACCAAAATCAATGCAAATAAGGAACTTGTGTTTGCAGGCCTTGATACAAAAATTGAAATCTGGCCGCATGAAACATGGAAAAACATGGAAACTGATGATGATTTTGGTTCACTTGCTGAAAAAATATTAGGTCAATCTGATAATCCGATAACTGAAGAATGAGCTATCATGTTCCTGTATTATTAAAAAAAGCTGTGGATGCTTTGAATGTAAAGCCGGATGGAAAATATGCCGATCTTACATTTGGAGGAGGGGGGCATAGTCAGCAAATTTTATCTCAGCTTAAAAAAGGGACATTGATGGTTTTTGATCAGGATGAAGATGCCTTGAAAAATATTTCCGATGCCAAAAACATCATTGCTGTTCATGCCAATTTCAGGTACATCAAACAGTTTATGAGGTATTATCAAATTGATTTTTTTGACGGCATCATAGCTGATCTGGGAGTGTCATCATGGCAGATTGATGAAAAAGAACGCGGTTTTAGTTTTCGTTTTGATGCTGACCTTGATATGCGGATGAATCCGGATGATATTGTGAAAGCAAAGGATATAATTGACAATTACGATGAAGGAAATCTGATAAGAATATTTCGCAACTATGGTGAATTAAAAAATGCTGGGCAAATTGCCCAAAGGATTGTGAAAGCAAGAAAAACAGGGCATATAAAGACCACGGGTGATCTAAAAGAATTACTGAGTCCTCTGGTTGCAACACATACTGAACATAAGTTTTTTGCCAGGGTGTTTCAAGCCTTAAGGATAGAAGTAAACCAGGAGTTAGAGGCTTTAAAAGACTTTTTATCGATGGTTCCGGAGGTATTAAAACCGGGAGGCAGGTTGGTGGTTTTATCGTATCATTCGCTGGAAGACAGGTTGGTGAAAAATTTCGTTCGTGCCGGAAATCCCGATGGGAAAATAGAAAAAGACTTTTTTGGAAATATCATCAATCCGGTAAAGGCAATAACGAAAAAACCTGTGCAGGCAGACGAAAAAGAAATAGAAAAAAACCCACGTGCCAGAAGTGTGAAAATGCGAATTGCAGAAATGAAAGAACA